>NZ_KV833440.1:0-31754 GCF_001837655.1 Haemophilus sp. HMSC071C11
AACCAAAATAGTAATGCTTCTGAACAACTAGAACAAATAAATGTTTCTGGCTCTACCGAAAATACTGATACGAAAGCTCCGCCAAAAATTGCCGAAACTGTAAAAACGGCTAAAACGCTAGAAAGAGAACAAGCAAACAACATTAAAGACATCGTTAAATACGAGACGGGCGTTACTGTTGTTGAAGCAGGAAGATTTGGACAAAGCGGTTTTGCGATTAGAGGGGTAGATGAAAATCGAGTAGCGATTAATATTGATGGATTACGTCAAGCTGAAACCTTATCTTCTCAAGGCTTTAAAGAGCTTTTTGAAGGTTATGGTAACTTCAATAACACGCGTAATGGTGCAGAAATTGAAACATTAAAAGAAGTAAATATCACAAAAGGTGCTGATTCTATTAAGAATGGTAGTGGTTCCTTAGGTGGTTCTGTAATTTATAAAACAAAAGATGCGAGGGATTATCTCCTTAACAAGGATTACTATGTAAGTTACAAAAAGGGATACGCTACGGAAAATAATCAATCATTCAATACCCTTACTCTTGCTGGACGTTATAAAAAGTTCGATGTGCTAGTGGTTACAACAAGAAGAAATGGACACGAACTTGAAAACTATGATTACAAAAATGCAGATAGCCTTACTCAAGGTAAAAAAAGAGAAAAAGCAGACCCATACAAAATTGAACAAGATAGTACATTATTAAAATTCTCTTTTAACCCTACAGAAAATCATCGTTTTACCCTTGCAGCAGATTTATATGAACATCGTTCTCGTGGGCAAGATTTATCCTATACATTAAAATATCTAAAAACTCTTGATTTACCCGAGGATGATTCTAGACACACCAATGATAAAACAAAGAGACGTAATATTTCATTTAGTTATGAAAATTTCTCTCAAACTCCATTTTGGGATACATTAAAACTCACTTATTCTGATCAACGTATTAAAACTCGTGCACGCACAGATGAGTATTGTGATGCTGGTGTAAGACATTGTGAAGGCACAGACAATCCTACGGGACTAAAATTAACAAATGGGAAAATAACACGTCGAGATGGATCAGAACTTGAATTTAAGAAAAAAGACGGTAGTGATTACTATGACTTCAATAAATTTATTGATACTGATAAGGAAGAAATAGAAGGTAAACTAACCCTAGGAAACGCCGATGACACTTGGTATGATTGTTCAAGATTTGATTGTGAAAATAAAACAAAAATGAAAGTTTTTGAAGGTAAAAATTATTATGGCTATGAAGGAAACTGGAAAGAATCTGAACTTGAAAAAGAAGAAATAAATGGCAAAATATTCGCTAGAATAAAGGATAGGAATAATAGGAAAATAAAATCTATTCTTCCCTATTCACCTGGTTATTTAGAACGCCTCTGGCAAGAGCGAGATTTAGACACCAACACCCAACAATTAAATTTAGATTTAACCAAAGACTTCAAAACTTGGCGTGTTGAACATAATCTACAATATGGTAGCTCATATAATACAACGATGAAGCGTATGGTTAATCGTGCTGGTAATGATGCCACTGATGTTCAGTGGTGGGCAACGCCTACACTTGGTAAAGGTCCTATATCTAATAAACCTCGCACTTGTGAAGATTCTTGGAAGGCTCACCTTTGCCCTCGAGTTGATCCTGAATTTTCTTACTTATTACCCATTAAAACAAAAGAAAAATCAGTCTATCTCTTTGATAATGTTGTTATAACTGATTATTTATCTTTTGATTTGGGGTATCGTTATGACAATATCCATTATCAACCAAAATATAAACACGGCGTTACACCGAAATTACCTGATGATATTGTGAAAGGATTGTTTATTCCATTAAAAGGAAGTCCAAGTACTGAGGAAGTTAAGAAAAATGTACAACAAAATATTGACTATATCGCTAAACAAAACAAAAAATATAAAGCACATTCTTATAGTTTTGCTTCAACGATTGATCCAACGAGTTTTCTTCGTTTACAACTAAAATATTCAAAAGGTTTTAGAGCACCAACTTCAGATGAAATGTATTTCACCTTTAAACACCCTGATTTCACTATTTTGCCAAATACTAATCTAAAACCAGAGATAGCAAAAACAAAAGAAATTGCTTTTACATTACATAATGATGATTGGGGTTTTATCTCCACAAGTCTATTTAAAACCAACTATAAAAACTTTATCGACCTAATATTTAAAGGAGAAAAAGATTTTGCAGTAGGCGGTAGTGGTGGAGGTCGCACATTACCATTTTCTCTTTATCAAAATATTAATAGAGATAGTGCGGTAGTAAAAGGAATAGAAATTAATTCAAAAGTATTCCTTGGTAAAATGGCAAAATTTATGGATGGATTTAACCTAAGCTATAAATATACCTATCAAAAAGGCAGAATAAATGGCAATATTCCTATGAATGCAATTCAGCCTAAAACAATGGTGTATGGCTTAGGCTATGATCACCCAAGCCAAAAATTTGGATTTAATTTCTACACTACCCACGTAGCAAGTAAAAATCCAGAAGATACTTATGATATTTATGCGAAAGATAAAAAACAAGCCAACACTAGCATAAAATGGCGCAGTAAATCTTATACTATTCTAGATTTAATTGGATATGTGCAACCAATTAAAAATTTAACCATAAGAGCTGGCGTATATAATCTTACAAACCGTAAATACATCACTTGGGATTCTGCGCGTTCAATTCGTTCATTTGGTACAAGTAATGTTATAGATCAAAAGACAGGTCAAGGCATTAACCGCTTCTACGCACCAGGTAGAAATTATAAGATGTCAGTTCAATTTGAATTCTAATCTGTCTAAAATCAAAAGTGCGGTAAATTTTTACCGCACTTTTTCTTGAGAAAGAATCTACCTTTTACTCTCTCTTTCAAAGCTAATATTCAAACATCGGCATTTGTGCAAAATCTCCTTGAAAATCAAGCTCTTTTTGCTGTTTTTGCGATCTCGATCGAAAGATTGAAATGACTATCTCGCCAAATTTTTAGTTTCTATTTATGCTTACACATTAAAAATTAATAACTTATTAGTTATTGAAATAAGTAAGTAAATAGGATAAATTATGTACGAGATTCTCTTTTACAGAGACCAAAATGACATTGAGCCAGTGAAAGAGTATCTGCTATCGCTGGCTCAAAATGAAAGCAAAGATAGTCGAATTAAACTGAATAAAATTCGAGATTATGTAATCCAAACAGCCCAACAACGCTTAAGTGAATTAAAAGAGAGATTGAAAAATGAATAAAATCAGCCCATTAGGTTCAAATTGGAATGAGTTTGAACAGCAAATTTTCAATGAAGAAGAAATCCGAGAAAGTAATTTGCGTGTAGCCTTAATTAAAGAATTGATTACTTCTCGTCAGCAACTTGGGATTTCCCAAAAACAACTTGAAACCTTAAGCGGTGTGAAGCAACCTATGATTGCACGCATTGAAAAAGGACAAACGAATCCTCAACTTGAAACGTTATTAAAATTGCTCGCTCCTTTAGGGAAAACCCTGTCGATTGTGCCTCTAAGGATAAAAAATGCCTAAGATATACCCATTGTTTTCATATTGACTTGTTATATTTTCATTAAGTTTTCTCAATAAATAGTTTTTATTGCACCTTATTATACGTGGCTTTTTTGACTAGAAAATCGATAAAATCGGAATAGACTGTTCCGAGAAAAGGAAAAATATTGCAAAATAGCCTCAAATTAAGACCTATGTAGAAAAATGATTATATTTAGTAACTTATCCTTAAAACGAGGGCAAACGGAGCTTCTCGAAAATGCTTCTGCTACCATTAATCCCAAGCAAAAAGTCGGTTTGGTGGGGAAGAATGGTTGTGGAAAATCTTCTCTTTTTGCCTTATTAAAAAAAGAATTAACGCCAGAGGGCGGAGAGGTAAATTATCCAGCAAATTGGCGGGTATCTTGGGTAAATCAAGAAACGCCAGCATTGGATATTTCAGCGATTGATTATGTAATTCAAGGGGATCGTGAATATTGCCGTTTGCAACAAGAGCTTGAACAAGCAAATGAACGCAATGACGGTAACGCCATTGCGCGTATTCACGGGCAATTAGAAACCTTGGATGCGTGGACAATTCAATCTCGAGCTGCTTCTTTATTGCATGGTTTAGGATTTAGCCAAGAAGAAACAACCCAGCCAGTGAAGGCCTTTTCAGGCGGTTGGCGGATGCGTTTGAATTTGGCGCAGGCATTGCTTTGTCCATCAGATTTATTGTTACTTGATGAACCAACCAACCATTTGGATTTGGATGCGGTTATTTGGTTAGAGCGTTGGCTAGTGCAATATCAAGGCACTTTGGTATTAATTTCTCACGACCGTGATTTTCTCGACCCGATTGTGACAAAAATCCTCCATATCGAAAATCAGAAGCTCAACGAATACACGGGCGATTATTCTTCCTTTGAGGTGCAACGAGCCACTAAATTGGCTCAACAAACAGCGATGTATCGTCAGCAACAACAAAAAATTTCCCATTTACAAAAATATATTGATCGCTTTAAAGCCAAAGCCACCAAAGCTAAACAAGCACAAAGCCGTATGAAAGCATTGGAAAGAATGGAGCTGATTGCGCCTGCTTATGTGGATAATCCTTTTACCTTTGAATTCCGTCCGCCGCAATCTTTGCCAAATCCCTTAGTGATGATTGAGCAGGCGAGTGCAGGTTATGGTTGCGGAGAAAGTGCGGTAGAAATTTTAAGTAAAATTAAACTGAATTTGGTGCCAGGTTCGCGGATTGGTTTGCTCGGTAAAAATGGTGCGGGAAAATCAACTTTGATTAAACTTTTAGCAGGAGAACTGACCGCACTTTCAGGCACAGTTCAGTTGGCAAAAGGCGTGCAACTTGGCTATTTTGCCCAACATCAATTAGATACTTTACGCGCAGATGAATCTGCCCTGTGGCATATGCAAAAACTCGCACCAGAACAAACGGAGCAACAAGTTCGCGATTATTTAGGCAGTTTTGCGTTCCACGGCGATAAAGTAAATCAAGCAGTGAAATCCTTTTCTGGAGGAGAAAAAGCTCGTTTGGTGTTGGCTTTGATTGTTTGGCAACGCCCGAATTTGCTATTACTCGATGAACCGACTAACCATTTGGATTTGGATATGCGTCAGGCATTAACGGAAGCGTTGGTGGATTACGAAGGTTCTTTGGTGGTGGTGTCTCACGATCGTCATTTATTACGCAATACCGTAGAAGAATTTTACTTAGTTCACGATAAAAAAGTGGAAGAATTTAAAGGCGATTTAGAAGACTATCAAAAATGGTTGAGTGAACAAAACAGTACGTCTGAAAATAAAGTCTCAGAAAAAGTAGGTGATAATGAAAATTCGGTTCAAAATCGTAAGGAACAAAAACGCCGTGAAGCAGAGTTACGCCAACAAACTGCACCATTACGTAAAAAAATCACGCAATTAGAAGAAAAAATGAATAAATTTTCTTCTGAGCTTGCGAACATAGAAAATCAACTGGCAGATACTGAATTATATAATGCGGAAAATAAAGAAAAATTGACCGCACTTTTGGCTCAACAAGTGGATGTGAAGAAAGCATTAGATGATGTAGAAACGGAATGGATGACTGCACAGGAAGAATTGGAAGAAATGCTTCAAGCGTAAGGATAGATTATGAATCAAAGCCTTTTTCATCATAGCAAACAACAGGAATATTGCCCTCAATGTGGTGCGCTTTTGCAAATTAAACAAGGCAAAAAAGGGCTGTTTTTAGGTTGCTCTGCTTATCCTGAATGTGATTATTTGCGTCCTTTGCAACGATCGGAGCATAAAGTATTAAAAACATTTGATGAAATTTGCCCGAAGTGCGGTAATTTATTGCAGTTGAAACAAGGCAGTTTTGGGATGTTTATTGGTTGTAGCCATTATCCTGAATGCGATTTTGTGGTGCGGGAAGAATCTGAATCTGAGGAAAAAATTACTTGTCCTGAATGTAAAACGGGGCATTTGATTTCTCGTCGTGGTCGCCAAGGAAAGATTTTTTACGGCTGTGATAATTTCCCTAAATGTAAATTTTCTTTGCCTGCCAAGCCTTATTCCGTGCCTTGCCCAACGTGCCATTTTCCTCTTTCTTTGTTAAAAAGCGAAAATGGGGAAAAACAAATTTTCCAGTGTGCAAATAAAACTTGCCGTCATATTTTTGAGCAATAAAAGTAAAAGAATGAAATGAATAGAGAACAAATCGCCGAAGCCCTTCGACAAAATCAAGTGGTTGCTTATCCCACTGAAGCTGTGTTTGGTTTGGGCTGTAATCCGCAAAGTGAAAGTGCGGTAAAAAAATTACTCTATTTAAAGCAACGTCCAGTGGAAAAAGGGCTGATTTTAGTCGCTCCTAGCTTGGATTTTTTCCGTCCTTTTGTCGATTTTGAGCAGATTAACGATGAACAGCTTTCTCATCTGCAAGGTAAATATGAACGTCCAACGACTTGGATTGTGCCAGCTAAATCCACCACCTCGCATTTTCTCACAGGAAAATTTGATAGCATTGCAATACGTTTGTGCGATCACCCATCTGTGAAAGCCTTATGTGAACTCACGGGTTTTGCATTAACTTCGACTAGCGCAAACCTAACAGGAGAGCCACCTTGCCGTACCGCCGATGAAGTGCGGTTACAATTCGGTGCAGATTTTCCTGTATTGGATGAAATTGTGGGAGATGCACGCAATCCATCTGAAATTCGAGACTTACGCACAAATCAACTTTTTAGACAGGGATAATTTATGGATCTTTATGCTGTATGGGGCAATCCGATTACGCAAAGTAAATCGCCATTAATTCAACGTCAGTTAGCCGCGCAAACCCATCAAACTATGGAATACATCGCAAAATTAGGCAATCTTGATTCTTTTGAACAACAGCTTTTGGCATTTTTTGAGGAGGGTGCGAAAGGTTGCAATATTACTTCGCCTTTTAAAGAACGTGCCTATCAACTGGCAGACGAATATAGCCAACGAGCAAAATTGGCGGAAGCCTGTAATACGCTAAAAAAACTCGATGATGGAAAACTTTATGCGGATAACACCGATGGGATTGGTTTAGTGACGGATTTGGAGCGTTTAAATTGGCTTCGTCCAAATCAACACGTATTAATCTTGGGGGCAGGCGGAGCAACAAAAGGCGTATTATTGCCACTTTTACAAGCTCAACAAAACATTGTGCTTGCTAACCGCACTTTTTCGAAAACCAAAGAATTAGCTGAAAGATTTCAGCCTTACGGCAATATTCAAGCTGTCTCTATGGATTCGATTCCACTACAAACCTATGATGTAGTGATTAATGCAACTTCCGCTGGATTAAGTGGTGGAACTGCTCCAGTTGATGTTGAAATTTTAAAATTAGGCTTAGCTTTTTACGATATGCAATATGCGAAAGGCACAGACACGCCATTTATCGCATTATGCAAAAGTTTAGGTTTAACCAATGTTAGCGATGGCTTTGGAATGTTAGTCGCGCAAGCAGCACATTCTTTCCATTTATGGCGAGGCGTAATGCCAGATTTTGTCGCGGTTTATGAGCAATTAAAATAAGGTAATTGGCAATGGAAAATAAATACAGCGATTTTATGGTGTATGTCGATGAAAGTGGAGATCACAGTTTACAGTCAATTGATAAAAACTATCCTGTGTTTGTACTTGCATTCTGTATTTTTTATAAAGACCATTATCGAAATAATATTGTTCCACAGATACAGAAGATAAAATTTGATTATTTTGGTCATGATATGGTGATATTGCATGAGCATGAAATCCGCAAAGAAAAAGGCGATTTTAATATTTTCACTTCTCGTGAACAGCGTGAAGGTTTTATGGAACGTATTTCATCTATTATTGAAAATACTAATTTTATTCTTGCTGCCTGTGTGATTGATAAGCGAAAAACGCCACAAAATGAAACAACACACCCTTATCATTTTTCACTCAAACATTGTTTAGAAACCCTATACGAATTTGTTTGTGAAAAGCATCAAGAAGATAAAATCACTTTTGTTGCCGTGGAAAGCCGTGGACGTAATGAGGATAGAGAGTTAGAGCTGGAATTTTTACGTATTTGTGATGGACAAAATAAATTTAAAAAGTCCTTGCCTTTTCAAGTAAAGATTGTGCCAAAACAAATTAATTCTGTGGGGTTGCAAGTTGCGGATTTAGTGGCAAGACCTATCGGGAGACATATTTTAGATAGTAATCAACCAAATCGAGCCTTTGAGATCCTTAAAAAGAAATTTTATTGTGAAGGTGGAAGAAAAATACTGGGGGAAAATTTTGATCAAAAAGGACTGAAACATTTCCCTTAGCCCTAAAAAGCGAAAAGCCTCAATGAAACTCACTGAAGCTATAACGCCGACCAAGCACCCTCGATCCACTTGGCTCGGAATATATCAAAATGTTTTATTTTGTCAAGTTTTAATATGCAACAAATAACCAGATGCCCTTGGGTTGGCGAACAACCTATTTATATTGATTATCATGACAAGGAATGGGGAAAGCCTGAATTCGACAGCCAAAAGCTATTTGAAAAAATTTGTTTGGAAGGGCAGCAAGCGGGACTTTCGTGGATTACGGTTTTGAAAAAACGTGAATCTTACCGTGCAGCCTTTCATCAATTTGATCCGAAAAAAATCGCAAAAATGACCGCACTTGATATTGATGCTTGCATGCAAAATTCAGGATTAATTCGCCATCGAGCCAAGTTAGAAGCCATTGTCAAAAATGCGAAAGCTTATTTGGCAATGGAAAAGTGCGGTGAAAATTTCAGTAATTTTATTTGGTCATTTGTGAATCATAAACCGATTGTCAATGATGTGCCTGATTTGCGATCTGTGCCAACTAAAACAGAAGTATCGAAAGCACTTTCTCAAGCCTTAAAAAAACGTGGTTTCGTCTTTGTTGGCGAAACCACGTGCTATGCGTTTATGCAATCTATGGGGCTGGTGGACGATCATTTAAATGATTGTCCTTGCAAAACTCGCTAGTGTTTATGCTGATCTCGCTCCCATAAATCGGCGTATTTTACAAAGGTTGAATGCGCTGATAACACCGCTAATAAAAATCCTTGTTTGCCATCTAAAAAACCCGCTTTTAACAAATACATCTTCACAAAACAACCAAGCGCGTGCGAAATTCCTTGCCAAAGTGTGGCTTTTTTTCCTTTAGCTTGGCGTTGGTCTGCCCAGGCTTTGGCATAACCTGCGGATTTCACTAGATAATGATGAATACTTTTATAAGTGAAATGCTCTAAATCCCCTGTCAATTTTTCTACTTTTGTGCCAGCTGGAAATTCCACTTTTTCATGTACAAGTGAATCATTATATTGCGCATAGTTTGTGCGATAGAGACGAACTACATAATCGGGATACCAGCCTGAATGGCGAATTTCACGCCCAAATACTTCACTCACTCGTGGAATTTCATAAACGGTATTTTCTCGATCATTTTTAACCGCACTTAAGATAGCCTGTTGTAACTTGGGCGTAACGCGTTCGTCAGCATCTAACCAGAGTACATAATCACTGGTTACATATTGTTGGGCTAATTGGCGTTGTTTACCAAATCCTTGCCAGTCGCTATTTTCATAGAATTTAGCCCCATAACTGAGCGCAATTTCTTTAGTGTTATCTGTGCTACCAGAATCTAGAATGATAATCTCATCCACCCAATCTTTTACGGTGTCTAAGCAATTGGCGAGGTCTTGTGCTTCATTTTTTACAATCATCGCAACGCTAATTGTAGGCATATTTTCAATCCTTTTTTTGCTATACTAGCCGAAATTTTTTCAAGTATAACCGAATTTCATTTATGTGGCGTTTTTTTTATACCAGCTTGCTTTTAATTTGCCAGCCGTTGATATTGTGTTTTATTGGCTTGCTCAGTGTTAAATCTCCACGTTATCGTCAGCGTTTGGCTGAACGTTATGGTTTTTATGGCAATGTGCCTTGTCCACCACCACAAGGAATCTTTATCCACGCAGCCTCCGTAGGGGAAGTGATTGCTGCGATACCGCTGGTTCGTCAATTGCAACAAGATTATCCGCATTTATCCATTACTTTTACGACTTTTACGCCAACAGGTTCAGAGCGCGTCAAAGCCACTTTTGGAGACAGCGTTTTTCATTATTATCTCCCCCTTGATTTACCTTTTTCGATCCATCGTTTTATTAATTTTGTACAACCTAAATTATGTATCGTGATGGAAACAGAACTTTGGCCTAATCTTATTCATCAATTATTTTTACGCAATATTCCATTTGTTATCGCTAATGCACGTTTATCTGCGCGTTCTGCACATCGTTACGGAAAAATAAAAGCGCACTTACAAACAATGTGGTCGCAAATTAGCTTGATTGCAGCGCAGGATAACATTAGTGGAAAACGCTATGCCACTTTGGGCTATCCAAAGGAAAAATTGAATATCACGGGCAATATTAAATATGATCTCAATACGAATGATGAACTATTACGTAAAATTGATTCATTGCGAACGCTTTGGAAACAAGATCGCCCAATATGGATTGCTGCCAGCACGCATAATGGAGAAGATGAAATCATTTTAAAATCTCACCGCGCTTTGTTAGCAAAATACCCAAATTTATTGTTATTGCTCGTTCCGCGCCATCCAGAGCGTTTTAATGTGGTGGCTGATTTACTTAAAAAGGAAAAATTTCAATTTATTCGTCGTTCCACAAATGAATTACCAAATGAAAATACCCAAGTGATTTTGGGCGATAGTATGGGCGAACTGATGTTGATGTATGGCATTTCCGATATTGCTTTTGTGGGTGGAAGCCTTGTGAAACACGGGGGGCATAATCCACTGGAACCTCTTGCGTTTAAAATGCCTGTAATTACTGGCAAGCATACTTTTAATTTTCCCGAGATATTTAGAATGTTGGTGGAAGTGCAAGGTGTGTTGGAAGTTAATTCAACCGCAGATTCCTTAGAACGCGCCGTAGAAGCCTTATTAAACTCAAAAGAAGCCCGCGAACGTTTAGGCAATGCTGGCTATGAAGTGCTGATGGAAAACCGAGGGGCATTACAGCGTTTGTTAGATTTATTAAAACCTTATTTGGAGCGCAATGTATGACGAGCGTGATTTATCCTGGTACTTTTGATCCGATTACGAACGGTCATTTAGACATTATTGAAAGAAGTGCGGTAATTTTTCCTCGTGTTTTAGTGGCGGTGGCGAATAGCCCAAGTAAAAAGCCACTATTTTCGTTGGAGGAACGCGTGGAGCTTGTTCGTCAATCTGTTGCACATTTATCCAATGTGGAGGTGTTTGGCTTTTCTGATTTGTTGGCAAATGTGATTAAACAGCACAATATTTCTGCCATTATTCGCGGCGTACGCACAACAACAGATTTTGAATATGAACTGCAATTGGCCGCCCTTAATCGTTTACTCACAAAAGGCGTAGATAGTCTGTTTTTCCCACCAGCAGAAAAATGGGCGTTTGTTTCTTCTACCATTGTGCGTGAAATTTATTTACATGGCGGAGATGTCGCTGAGCTAGTTCCTGAGCCTGTATTCAATGCGTTAAAAGCACGATGATAAAAACCTTTATTTTTTTAACCGCACTTATCGTTTTATCTGGTTGTGGTTCCGTGGTCAAACTTATCGATCCAACAGAAAAATATACCGCCTATGCAGGGGTTGCTTATGATCTTGAAATGGCGCAACAATGGGGATTGCCAATCTTAGATTTGCCTCTCTCATTTTTATTAGACACTGTATTACTGCCCTATGCGTGGGCTCAATAATTCTTATGAAACTCAATCCTCAACAACAACAAGCCGTTGAATATGTGACAGGCCCTTGCCTTGTGCTTGCTGGCGCTGGTTCAGGCAAAACTCGCGTAATCATTAATAAAATCGCCCATTTAATTGAAAAGTGCGGGTATTCTCCGAAACAAATTGCCGCCGTCACTTTTACGAATAAAGCCGCACGCGAGATGAAAGAGCGTGTGGCACATTCCATTGGCAAAGAACAATCCAAAGGATTGCTTGTTTCCACTTTTCATACGCTCGGTTTTGACATTATTAAGCGTGAATATAAAGCGTTGGGCTTTAAATCAAATATGACCTTGTTTGATGAGCACGATCAATTTGCGTTGTTAAAAGAGCTAACCGCTGATGTGTTAAAAGAAGATAAGGATTTATTGCGCGAGTTAATTTCAGTGATTTCTAACTGGAAGAACGATTTGATTTCGCCAAAACAGGCATTTGCCTTGGCACGTGATGCTAAATATCAAACTTTCGCAAAATGTTATGAGCGTTACGCCACACAAATTCGAGCTTACAACGCTCTCGATTTTGATGATTTGATTATGCTGCCGACATTATTGTTCAAGCAAAATGAAGAAGTGCGGTCAAAATGGCAGGCAAAAATTCGTTATTTGTTGGTGGATGAATATCAAGACACCAACACCAGTCAATATGAACTGATTAAACTTTTAGTGGGTGAGCGTGCTTGTTTCACTGTGGTGGGCGATGATGACCAATCTATTTATTCGTGGCGTGGCGCACGACCAGAAAATATGGTGCGTTTACGCGATGATTTTCCTCGTTTGAACGTGATTAAGCTAGAGCAAAATTACCGTTCAACCCAGCGTATTTTGCATTGTGCCAATATTTTGATTGATAACAATGAGCACGTGTTTGATAAGAAACTTTTTTCAACCATTGGTACAGGGGAAAAATTGCTTGTCATCGAAGCAAAAAATGAAGAACACGAAGCAGAGCGGATTGTCGCCGAGTTGATCGCCCATCGTTTTAGCCGTAAAACCAAATATAAAGATTATGCGATTTTGTATCGAGGCAATCATCAATCCCGATTACTCGAAAAAGTACTGATGCAAAACCGTATTCCTTACAAAATTTCGGGCGGTACTTCTTTTTTCTCTCGTGCAGAAATCAAAGATATGATGGCGTATTTGCGCTTGGTGGTAAATCAAGATGATGACGGAGCATTCCTGCGTATTGTGAATACACCGAAGCGTGAAATTGGCACCGCAACCTTACAAAAACTTGGAGAGTTGGCTCAAGAAAAACACATCAGTTTGTTTGATGCTATTTTTGAGTTTGAACTTATTCAACGCATTACACCAAAAGCCTATGATTCATTGCAAAAATTTGGCCGTTGGATTGTAGAACTTAATGATGAAATTCAACGTTCTGAACCAGAACGTGCGGTACGTTCTATGTTATCTGCGATTCATTATGAAGAATATTTGTACGAATACGCGACAAGCCCTAAAGCGGCAGAAATGCAAAGTAAGAATGTTGCCACGTTATTTGACTGGGTTGCGGATATGTTAAAAGGCGATGAAACCAATGAGCCGATGAACCTTAATCAAGTAGTAACTCACCTGACATTACGGGATATGTTAGAGCTAGGCGAAGACGATGACGACAGCGATCAAGTTCAACTGATGACATTACACGCATCTAAAGGATTAGAATTTCCTTATGTTTATTTGATTGGTATGGAAGAGGGCATTTTGCCTCACCAAACTAGCATTGATGAAGACAACGTGGAAGAAGAACGCCGCTTGGCTTATGTGGGGATCACAAGAGCGCAAAAAGAACTCACTTTTTCCTTATGTCGTGAGCGTCGTCAATATGGCGAATTAGTTCGCCCAGAACCAAGCCGATTTTTAGCTGAATTACCTAATGACGATGTGCTATGGGAACGCGATAAACCAAAATTCACCACCGAGCAAAAACAAGAAAAAACACAAAATCAACTAGATCGATTAAGGGCGATTTTGAAAGGAGGTTAGAAAATCTAGATTGTAATGAAAAGACAGCAGGACAAGTGCGGTCAGGTTTTAAAGTATTTTTGCAAATTGACTTTAAAATTCAATGCTATGAATTTTAATTATCCCCTTAGCTCTTCTACTAAAAAGTCTAAAAACACACGTAGGCGAAGGTTGACTGCTTTATCGCTGTAGTAAACAGCATTGAAGGGGAGCGTTTTATTGGCGGTTTGTTCAGTAAGTAAGGGAATTAATTTTCCTTCAGCGATGTCATTGTCTACCAAAAAATCTGATAAGCAAGCAATACCACAACCTGAAAGGCACAATGACCGTAAAATTTCACCGCTGCTGGCGGTAAAGTGCGGTGAGATTTTATAGGGATTTCCTTGAGCATCTAAAACTGTCCATGTATTTAGTGAACTAGGCTCAGTGAAGCCTAAACATTGATGGTTGGCAAGAGCTTCAGTTGATTGTGGCGTGCCGTGTTTTGCCAAGTAGTCTGGACTGGCGATTACGCGGAAGTGGCTATCAAATAGATGACGAGCACGCAGCCCAGAATCATCCAATTCTCCAGCTCGTAAGGCAATATCGACTTTGCGTTCTATCAGATTGATATAGCCTTCGGAAGAAACTAACGAAAGTTGGATATGCGGATAGCGTTCGTTGAATTTTGCTGCCAGTGGCACTAGCAGATGTAACACCATCGGCATGGCTGAATCTACGCGTAGTATGCCTTGTGGGACTTCGTGCACTGCCAACATTTCAGCTTCAGCTGCAGCCATATCTTGCAGAATTTTCTGTACGCGACGAAAATATTGTAAGCCTTCTTCTGTTAGTCTAAGCTGTCTAGTAGTGCGGTTGATTAGGTTCACACCCAATTTTTCTTCTAGCCTTTTCACCACACGACTTACCGCAGAATTTGCCATTGATAGCTGCTTGGCTGCACGGCTGAAACTGCCATTTTCGACTACTTGCACAAATACCGTTAATTCTTCAGAAGTTGTTTTCATTTTATTATTCCGCTTAGCGCAAAAGAGTTTTTTATTTTTGCACTTTTAAAGTATAAAGTAAAACAGCATAATAAAATCCCTTTTTTAATTATTTATTTTAGGAGCAAAAAGATGAATATTTTATTATTAGACGGCGGTAAGGCGTTTGGTCATTCTCACGGCGAATTGAACCACACGCTTCACAAAAAAGCGAAAGAAGTTTTGACCGCACTTGGACACAATGTCAAAGAAACTGTAATTGATGCTGGTTATGACGTTGAAGCTGAAATCGAAAAATTCTTGTGGATGGATGCCGTGATTTGGCAAATGCCGAGCTGGTGGATGCATGAGCCTTGGACAGTGAAAAAATACATAGACGAAGTATTAACCAGTGGGCACGGCAAGTTATATCACAGTGATGGCAGACACAGCGTTAATCCAACCGAGGGCTATGGCACAGGCGGCTTATTGCAAGGAAAAAAACACATGCTTTCACTGACTTGGAATGCACCGATTGAAGCCTTTACTCGCGAAGGCGATTTCTTTGAAGGCAAAGGCGTGGATGTTTTGTATATGCATTTCCACAAACTCAACGAGTTCCTCGGTTTGACTCGCCTGCCGACATTCTTATGTAACGATGTGGTTAAAAGTCCGCAAGTAGAACAATACTTAGCAGACTACCAAGCACACTTGGAAAAAGTGTTCGGCTAATAAAAAAATCCATCTTCAATACGAAGATGGATTTTTTGTTTATTTCGTTAAGATTCGTTCAGAATCGACTAAGTTTTTTGGGCAGCCAAGGCTTACAAAGCCAATGCTTGGGGTTGAATTTTGCATAAAATAACCGTTCTTTCGCTCTATAAAATTTCAAACGCAAGATTCTACTCAATTTTCGCAAGAAAGGCGATAAATTAAAGGCTTGGAAGGGTAAAGATTTTAAGCTAAGTGATGTAGAATAGACGAGTATGTCGGACTTATTTTTATCATTATGGAAAATTCATCTTTACTTTTAACCGCACTTTTCGATCCTGATCACTTAATTATTTTTAGCAAAATGCTATTAGCGATGGTGCTTGGCAGTATTATTGGCTTAGAACGTGAACTTAAACGTAAGCCTGTGGGTGTAAAAACTTGCGCCATTATTGCCGTTACCACTTGTGTGCTAACCATTGTTTCAATTCAAGCCGCAGAGCATTATGCACAAGTTTCAGAAAATATTCGTACGGATCCGATGCGCCTTGCGGCTCAAGTGATTAGTGGCATCGGTTTTTTAGGTGCTGGTGTGATTTTGCATAAGAAAAATGATGCGATTTCAGGTTTAACCACTGCGGCGATTATTTGGGCTTCTGCGGGGATCGGTATTGCTGCTGGGGCGGGTTTCGTGTTTGATGCGGTCATCGCCACTGTGATGATTTTGGTGTCTATTCGATTAAGTCCGTTGGTTCAACGTTGGGTTCATCGTAAATCACAACGTCGTCGGACGAAATTCAATATTCTTGTCAATGATGCGGAAAGCATAGGGAAAGTTACCCAATTGTTAGTAAATAATCAGTATCGTATTGAACATATACAAGTCAAAGATCAAAGTAGTGGAGAAGTGCGGTTACAAATTCGTTGCTTTTCCATTGATTCCACAATGTTGAAAGATGCGTATGCTTTACTTAAAGCAGAAGATGGCGTAATAAGTGTTGAAGTAGATAACTAGAAAAAGAGTGATTAAATTAAATTTTCTTTTAAATTAACCACACTTTTTTATTTTTTATTTAATTTCTTTCACAAAAGATCAATTTTCATTAAAAATACTTGATTTTGCTAACGCTATCTTGTAATTAAT
Organism: Haemophilus sp. HMSC071C11; assembly: GCF_001837655.1. Lineage (NCBI taxonomy): Bacteria > Pseudomonadati > Pseudomonadota > Gammaproteobacteria > Pasteurellales > Pasteurellaceae > Haemophilus > Haemophilus sp. HMSC071C11. The sequence goes on from NZ_KV833440.1 coordinate 16,626, forward strand.
AATGCTATTCAAGCACAACAAACTAAGGAAACAACAATGAAAAATGTAGGCTTTATCGGCTGGCGCGGAATGGTGGGTTCCGTATTAATGGATCGTATGTCGCAGGAAAATGATTTTGAAAATCTTAATCCCGTATTTTTTACAACTTCACAAGCAGGTCAAAAAGCACCTGTATTTGGTGGCAAGGATGCAGGCGACCTGAAAAGTGCATTCGATATTGAAGAACTTAAAAAATTAGACATTATCGTGACTTGCCAAGGTGGCGATTACACCAATGAAGTCTATCCAAAATTAAAAGCAACAGGCTGGGATGGTTATTGGGTTGATGCAGCGTCTGCACTACGTATGAAAGATGATGCAATTATCGTACTTGATCCAGTAAACCAACACGTGATTTCTGAAGGTTTGAAAAAAGGCATTAAAACCTTCGTGGGCGGTAACTGTACCGTAAGCTTAATGTTAATGGCTATCGGCGGTCTATTTGAAAAAGATTTGGTGGAATGGATTTCTGTGGCAACTTATCAAGCGGCTTCAGGTGCTGGCGCAAAAAATATGCGTGAATTACTTTCACAAATGGGTTTATTAGAACAAGCAGTTTCAAGTGAATTAAAAGACCCTGCTTCATCTATTTTAGATATTGAACGTAAAGTGACTGCAAAAATGCGTGCTGATAATTTCCCAACGGATAACTTTGGCGCGGCATTGGGCGGTAGCTTAATCCCTTGGATTGACAAACTTCTTCCTGAAACAGGGCAAACTAAAGAAGAATGGAAAGGTTATGCAGAAACCAACAAAATTTTAGGTTTAAGCGACAATCCAATTCCTGTTGATGGTTTATGTGTGCGTATCGGTGCATTACGTTGCCACAGCCAAGCGTTTACCATTAAATTGAAAAAAGACTTACCATTAGAAGAAATCGAACAAATTATTGCATCACATAATGAATGGGTAAAAGTAATTCCAAATGACAAAGAAACCACATTACGTGAATTAACGCCAGCGAAAGTAACAGGTACATTAAGCGTGCCAGTGGGGCGTTTACGTAAATTGGCTATGGGGCCTGAATATTTGGCAGCTTTTACCGTGGGTGACCAATTATTATGGGGTGCGGCAGAGCCAGTTCGCCGTATCTTAAAACAATTAGTGGCATAAATTTTACTTTCACTACAAAGGGCGTATTTACTACGCCCTTTTCATTAAAAAATTATGATCAGAGAACCTTATTTTCATCAATTTGCTCTTGCAGAATTATTGCCTTTTTTTGAGCAATTTCCTACCCAATATCTTTCTGGTAAACGAAATATAAAATTAGCTTATCGTCATTTGATTCAACCTGAAAGTGCGGTCAGAAAATTGATGATTTTAGTAAATGGTCGAGCAGAAAATATGCTGAAATGGTCAGAGCTCGCTTATGATTTTTATCATCAAGGTTATGATGTATTGCTATTTGATCATCGCGGTCAAGGCTATTCACAGCGTATTATTCCTCAAAAAGGGCATTTAGACGAATTTCGTTTCTATGTCGATGATATGGCGAAAATCATCGAAAAAGTAACCGCACTTTTCAGCTATTCAACGCAGCATTTGCTTGCTCATTCAATGGGCGCATTGATTGCAACCTATTATTTGGCAAATTATGATCATCACATTAATAAAGCGGTACTTTCTTCGCCCTTTTACGGTATTCTTTTAAAACATCCCATTAGAGATGAACTGATTATTGCCCTAATGAATATTTTAGGACAAGGCGAGCGTTATGTTTTTGGTAAAGGGCCTTATCAACAAGCCCACTTGGAATACAATGAATTAACTTTCTGTAAAACCAGAATGAAATGGATGAATCGTGTAAATCGTAAAAATCCAGCAATTAATCTTGGTGGGCCAACATTCCGTTGGGTACATTTGTGTTTGAACGCAATTAAACGCTTGCCGAAAGTTATTCCTAAGATTGAAATTCCAATCCTAATTTTACAAGCCGAAAAAGAAAAAATAGTAGATAACAACAATCTTGAAAAATTAACCGCACTTTTTCCGAATGCTAGATGTGAAGTCATATTAAATGCTAAACATGAGGTGTTATTTGAAAAAGATAATGTTCGAAGAAATGTACTTAAAAGTGTTAATCATTTTCTAAATGTGCAAAGTTGATACTAATCGTTATTTATTGATTTATATAATATTTTTCTTCAGCTTATAACATTTTTTCTTGAGAAATATCATAGTTTTTGATTTACAAAACCTCTACAATCAACCCTAACTATAAGTAGTTAGGGTTGTTTTTTTATTATTTTATTGGAGTGGCTATGTCAAAAATGAAAAAAATAGTAACCGCACTTTGTTTAGTCGGTGTTGGTGCAACTGCCTTATTGGGTTCTCAGTGGATAATGCACAAAACGAGTACACCAGAGTTTTGTGCTAGTTGTCATTCAATGAGTTATCCACAACAGGAGTGGGAAGGTTCTAGCCATTTTGCTAATGCAAAAGGGGTTAGAGCACAATGTTCAGATTGTCATATTCCAAAAGAAGGTTGGCATTATGTCAAGGCTAAATTTATTGCTTTAAAAGACTTGTGGTATGAAGCACAAGGTAAGATTGAGAATAAAGAAAAATATGAAGCTCATCGTGCAGAAATGGCACAACGAGTGTGGAAGGATATGAAAGCCAATGATTCAGAAACCTGTCGTAGCTGTCACAGTTTTGATGCAATGGAGCTTTCAAAACAAACTAAATTAGCAAAACAAACTCATACGGAGGCGCAAACAAACGGTCAAACTTGTATTGATTGTCACAAGGGCATTGTTCACTTCCTACCTGAAGTGCATGGCGATCAAAATACACAAAAATCCTCTGCAGTACAAGGTGGTACTCTCTCTGATGGCTCAGCTATTTTTGCCACTGAAATGGTGAAAGCGACCAATGATAAAGGAAATGAGGTTCGCTTAATGCCTTATGCTGAATTAATGCAATGGAAAGTAAATGGTGATCAAATTCAAGGTACTTTACATGGTTGGCAACAAGTGGGGGCTGAAGCAGTTGTGTATCAAGAATTAGGTAAACGTATCACGCTTGCTTTAATGGACGAAGATGCACGTAATCATGTTCAAGTATTAAAAACAGTTCATGATGCAGTAACAGATTCTGATTGGAAAGAAATCAGTGTTGCGGTGAATGTAGCTAAAGAAAAAATGACATCAGATTTAACCACGCTTAATCAATACGGTAATCAGTTAAACCAAACTCAATGTAGTGGTTGTCACGCAGCAATTGGTGCAGATCATTACACGGCTAACCAATGGATTGGTGTGGTGAATTCTATGAAAGACCGTACATCAATGAAAAAAGATGAAGTACGTGCATTAACTATTTATCTGCAACGCAATGCCAAAGATATGGCAAAACAATAATGAATTAACTATCTAAAACGAGGCTGAAATGAAAAAGAATAACGTAAATGAACAACGTCGTGATTTTCTGAAAAAAACATCTTTAGGCGTGGCTGGTAGTGCCCTTTCTGGTGGTATGGTGGGCGTTGTATCAAAAAGTGCGGTAGCAAAAGAAGCTGAAATGAAAACGGTAGTGACTGCCGCTCACTGGGGATCTATTGGGGTTGTTGTACAAGATGGTAAGGTCGTGAAATCTGGTCCTGCTATTGAGCCTGCAGTGCCGAACGAATTGCAAACAGTTGTTGCCGATCAATTGTATAGCGAAGCTCGCGTGAAATATCCAATGGTGCGTAAAGGCTTTTTAGCTAATCCAGGAAAAAGCGATACTACAATGCGTGGTCGTGATGAATGGGTGCGCGTTTCTTGGGATGAAGCGTTAGATTTAGTACACAATCAGCTTAAACGTGTGCGTGACGAACATGGATCAACAGGTATTTTTGCTGGTTCTTATGGTTGGTTTAGTTGCGGTTCATTACATGCATCTCGTACGTTATTACAGCGTTACATGAACGCTACAGGTGGTTTTGTGGGACACAAAGGGGATTACTCTACGGGTGCTGCACAAGTAATTATGCCACATGTATTAGGCACGATTGAGGTGTACGAACAACAAACCAGCTGGGAATCCATATTAGAAAGTAGTGATATTATTGTGCTTTGGTCTGCAAATCCACTCACAACAATGCGTATTGCTTGGATGTCCACTGACCAAAAAGGGATTGAATATTTCAATAAATTCCAAGCGAGTGGTAAACGTATTATTTGTATCGACCCACAAAAAAGCGAAACTTGCCAAATGTTGAATGCAGAATGGATTCCAGTGAATACAGCAACGGATGTGCCATTAATGCTTGGTATTGCGCATACTTTAGTTGAACAAGGCAAGCACGATAAAGATTTCTTGAAAAAATATACGTCAGGTTACGCTAAATTCGAAGAATATTTATTAGGTAAAACTGATGGACAGCCAAAAACAGCGGAATGGGCGGCTAAAATTTGTGGTGTGCCAGCAGAAACCATTAAGCAACTTGCAGCTGATTTCTCCAGTAAACGTACCATGTTAATGGGTGGCTGGGGGATGCAACGCCAACGCCATGGTGAACAAACCCACTGGATGTTAGTAACCCTTGCATCTATGTTAGGACAAATTGGGTTACCGGGTGGCGGTTTTGGCTTGAGTTATCATTATTCAAATGGTGGGGTACCAACGGCGACAGGCGGTATTATCGGCTCAATTACGGCAAGTCCATCAGGCAAAGCGGGGGCAAAAACATGGTTGGATGATACGTCTAAATCCGCGTTCCCATTAGCGCGTATTGCTGATGTGTTACTCCATCCAGGCAAAAAGATTCAGTATAACGGTACTGAAATTACTTATCCTGACATCAAAGCGGTATATTGGGCAGGTGGTAACCCGTTTGTTCACCATCAAGATACCAATACCTTAGTGAAAGCTTTCCAGAAACCTGATGTAGTGATTGTCAATGAGGTGAACTGGACGCCAACTGCACGCATGGCAGATATTGTGTTACCAGCTACGACGAGTTATGAACGTAATGACTTAACCATGGCTGGCGACTACTCTATGATGAGTGTTTACCCGATGAAACAAGTGGTTCCACCACAATTTGAAGCAAAAAATGACTACGATATTTTCGTTGAGCTTGCTAAACGTGCCGGTGTGGAAGAACAATACACTGAAGGTAAAACTGAAATGGAGTGGCTGGAAGAATTCTATAATGCAGCCTTTAGTGCTGCACGTGCAAATCGTGTAGCAATGCCACGTTTTGACAAATTCTGGGCAGAAAATAAACCATTAAGTTTTGAGGCGGGTGAAGCTGCGAAGAAATGGGTGCGTTATGGTGAATTCCGTGAAGATCCATTGCTCAATCCGCTTGGCACACCGTCAGGTAAAATTGAAATTTTCTCTGATGTTGTTGAGAAAATGAATTATAACGATTGTAAGGGGCATCCTAGTTGGATGGAACCTGAAGAGTTTGCGGGTAATGTGACGGAAGAATATCCGTTAGCTTTAGTGACACCACATCCTTACTATCGTTTACACAGTCAATTGGCGCATACTTCATTACGTCAAAAATATGCGGTAAATGATCGTGAGCCAGTGATGGTTCACCCTGAAGATGCGGCTACTCGTGGTATTAAAGACGGTGATATTGTTCGCATTCATAGTAAACGAGGCCAAGTGCTTGCAGGTGCAGTTGTAACAGAAAATATCATTAAAGGTACTGTCGCCCTCCACGAAGGAGCATGGTATGACCCAATGGACTTAGGTGAAAGTGAAAAACCATTGTGTAAAAATGGTTGCCCGAACGTATTAACACGCGATGAAGGCACATCTAAATTGGCACAAGGAAATTCACCAAATACTTGTATCGTTCAGATTGAGAAATTTATAGGCGTAGCACCAGAAGTTACGGTATTTAAACAACCTAAACAGGTGGCGTAAAACTATTAAAACTATTAAAAATATAACCGCACTTCAAAAAGTGCGGTTCTTTTTTTAATAATAGAACGAAGGGGCATTAACAGCACTAAATTCTAAACATGAGATGTTATTTGAGCAAGATGAATTAAGACGGGAAACAATATCTAAGATTTTAGTATTTTTGAATGATGAGTAGATTTTTATTCAATAATATATTTATATGTGTAGATAAAATATTCAAACAAAGGTGTTTTTCAAAAAATGGTTTGACATATTTTCTAAAAAACGTATTATACCGCTCACACTGATTGTGGTGAGATGGCCGAGCAGGCTGAAGGCGCTCCCCTGCTAAGGGAGTATGGGGTTAAAAGCTCCATCGAGGGTTCGAATCCCTCTCTCACCGCCATTGTTTGTTTTATTTATTCTGCACCCATAGCTCAGCTGGATAGAGTACTCGGCTACGAACCGAGCGGTCAGAGGTTCGAATCCTCTCGGGTGCGCCATTTTTAAAGCGACTCTATCTTACTAAAGTGGTTATGAATAATTAAAGCATCATCTACGCACCCGTAGCTCAGCTGGATAGAGTACTCGGCTACGAACCGAGCGGTCAAAGGTTCGAATCCTTTCGGGTGCGCCATTTCTACATTGTTACTTTCATTAAAATATTCTTTACTATTCAACATATTTATTATATTTCTTTCTTGTATCTATTTATTTTTAATTATTTAAAATATGAAAAAACAATCTTTACCAACTAAATTTAGTCCATTTGCTTGGGGTCTTGCTGCCTTTTGTTCGCCTATATTATTGTGTCCAATGGCATTATTAATTTCTACAGCATTTAGTAAAAATCCCTATCTATCAAGTTGGCAAATCAATTTATTTTCAACGCTTTTTTGGGTTTATCCCTTTATTCTAGCTGTTACAGCTAGAATGCTATACCGTCTTCATCAACATAAACCTAAACTAGCAAATAAATTATTAACATTAAGTGCGGTCATTTTTTATGTGATTTTAATTACGATTTGTAAAATTGGTTTATAAAAAAATCCTACGATAATACGTAGGATTTTTTATGCTATTTTATTTTTTCTTTATTGGTCGTTGCCAACCTTGAATATGTCGTTGAGCAACTCTTGTAATCACTAATTCATTTTCGCCAACATCACGTGTAATTGTAGTCCCAGCACCAATAGTTGCACCATTTGCGACTTTCACTGGCGCGACTAATTGTGTATCAGATCCCACAAATACATCATTACCGATGATCGTTTTAAATTTATTTGCACCATCGTAGTTGCAGGTTATGACACCCGCTCCAATATTACAATTTGAGCCAATTTCTGAATCGCCAACATAAGTTAGATGATTTACTTTAGAACCTTTACCAACGGTAGATTTTTTAATTTCTACAAAGTTGCCGACATGCGTTTCAGCTGCGAGTTCTGCACCTGGGCGTAAACGAGAAAATGGGCCAATTGCGGCTTTTTCTCCCACTACAGAATCCTCTAGCACTGAATAGGGTTTTATTTCTACATCATTGCCAATAACAACATTTTTCAATACGCAACCTGCGCCAATTTTTACGCGATCACCGAGTTTAACATTACCTTCGATAATAACATTAACATCGATTTCCACATCTTTTCCATGCTCTAATGTTCCACGTAGGTCAAAACGAGCTGGATCGTAGATCATTACGCCTTCAAGTAATAATTTTGAGGCTTGTTTATTTTGGAAATAACGTTCAAGTGCGGCTAATTGTAAGCGATTATTTGCGCCTTCAACTTCCATGACATCTGTTGCTTGTACAGCAACAACTTGACAATTATCTTGATTTGCGAGAGCAATAAGATCCGTTAAGTAATATTCGCCTTGAGCATTATTATTACCTACACGAGCTAGCCATTTTTTGAAACTTGCACCATCAGATACCATAACGCCAGTATTTACTTCTTTAATATTTAGTTGATCTGCATTTGCATCTTTTTGTTCTACAATGGCTACAACGTTCCCATTTTCACGGATAATTCGTCCATAGCCTGTTGGGTTATCTAAATTTACGGTAAGCAATGCAATGCCATTTTCTGGTTTCGCGTCAATTAATTTTTCTAATGTTTCTTTAGTTATTAATGGTGCATCGCCGTAAAGTACAACAATGTTTTCGTTATCTTTAAAGAAAGGTGCTGCTTGTTGAACTGCATGTGCTGTGCCAAGTTGTTCTGTTTGTAATACCCAATTTACTTGTTCATTCGCAAGATGGGTACGCATTAAATCCCCACCGTGACCATAGATTAAATGAATATTTTCTGAGCCTAATTGATGGGCAGTATCAATCACGTGTTTTACCATTGGTTTACCCGCGATTGTATGTAGAACTTTGGGTAAATCAGAATACATACGCGTTCCTTTTCCAGCTGCTAAAATTACCGCACTTAATGCTTTTTTTGTCATAAATTTTCTCTTTATTCATCAATAACAACGGGTAATATTCTATCTTAGAAAGATAGCAAATGGTAAGTTTTTAAGTAAAAGCTATAACAAACTTTTATATAAGAAAAAACCGATGGTTTCCCATCGGTTTTTTGAATTTTAAAGTGGTTAAAATAGAAATTATTTAACTTCTACTTCTGCACCCGCTTCTTCTAATTCTTTCTTAAGTGCTTCAGCTTCTTCTTTAGAAACGCCTTCTTTTAAGTTAGCTGGAGCAGATTCAACTAAATCTTTAGCTTCTTTTAAGCCTAAACCAGTTGCACCACGTACTGCTTTAATTACTGCTACTTTGTTCGCACCTGCAGATTTAAGTACAACGTCGAATTCAGTTTTTTCTTCTGCTGCCGCTGCGCCGCCTGCTGCTGGAGCTGCTGCTACTGCTGCCGCTGCTGAAACACCGAATTTTTCTTCCATCGCTGCGATTAATTCAACGATTTCAGTTACAGTTTTTGAAGCAATCGCTTCAATGATTTGTTCGTTAGTTAATGACATAACAATCAATTCCTAAAATAAATAAAGTTAGATGAAGTAAGAAACGCTTAATGATTAAGCTGCTTCTTGTAATTTGTCGCGTAATGCCGCGAAGGTGCGAGCAAGTTTGCCTGCTGCAGCTTCTTTCATTGTGCCCATTAAACGTGCAATCGCTTCTTCGTAAGTTGGTAATGTTGCCAAGAATTCAACATCTTGGATTTTACCTTCAAAGGCTGCACCTTTAATTTCAAACTTATCGTTTGCTTTAGCAAACTCTTTGAACAAACGAGCAGCTGCGCCCGGGTGTTCGTTAGAGAACGCGATAAGTGTTGGACCTACAAACGTATCTTTTAAGCATTCGTAATCTGTGCCTTCAACTGCGCGACGTAATAAAGTATTACGAACTACACGCATTGTAACGCCAGCTTCACGTGCTGATTTACGTAATTCAGTCATTTTCTCAACAGTTACACCGCGAGAATCCGCGATTACTGCTGAAAGTGCACCTTTGGCTGCTTCATTTACTTCAGCAACAATTGCTTGTTTGTCTTGAAGATTTAATGCCATTGGCTTTTAGCTCCTGAATACACTCCGATTACTCGGAATTAATTTACCTAATCCTAAGACTAGGATGACTTCGGCGCCCAGAAGCAAGAAAAATTCTTATTCTGTTCACCATCTACGTAGGATAATTAAGATTACTCCCCTACGGTCTTGGATGGGGCTTGAATAGGTCAAGCACCAACCAGAAATTTGTTAGATTGACTAACACAGGCACAGGATTATAGAGAAAAGCTATGTTCTTGTAAAGAATATTGTTGAAAAAAGAGCCAAATTCCTATGATAGTTTTTCTACTAATTCCACTGCAGCCCCAATATAAGTAGCAGGTGTTAATTTTTGTAAACGTAATTTTTCTTCTTGTGGAATATCCAACTTATCAATAAATTCACGCATAGCCTGTTCTGTCACTCGTTTACCTCGCGTTAATTCTTTTAATTTTTCGTAAGGTTTTTCTATTCCATAGCGGCGCATTACGGTTTGAATTGGTTCAGCCAAAACTTCCCAGTTTTGATTGAGTTCTTCTAATAAGTGCGGTTGATTTACTTCAAGTTTACTGATGCCTTTGCGTGTTGAAACATAAGCGATCAAACAATAACCTAATCCTACGCCTAAATTACGTAATACAGTTGAATCTGTTAAGTCACGCTGCCAGCGAGAAATTGGTAATTTTTGACCTAAATGGGTCATCACTGCATTGGCTAATCCTAGATTGCCTTCTGAGTTTTCAAAATCAATTGGATTGACTTTGTGTGGCATGGTAGAAGAACCAATTTCACCTGCAATCGTTCGTTGTTTAAAGTGATTTAATGCAATGTATCCCCATAAATCACGATCAAAATCAATGATAATGGTATTAAAGCGAACTACAGCATCAAAAAATTCAGCGATGTAATCGTGCGGCTCAATTTGTGTGGTATAAGGATTCCATTGAATACCTAATGAAGTGACAAATTCTTCGCTGAATTTATGCCAATCAATATTAGGATATGCCGATAAATGCGCATTGTAGTTACCTACTGCACCATTGATTTTACCTAAGATTTCCGCATTTTGGAGTTGTTTAAATTGACGTTTTAGGCGGTAAACGACATTCGCCATTTCTTTGCCCACGGTGCTTGGTGAAGCTGGCTGGCCATGTGTGCGAGAAAGTAATGGAATCGTTTTATATTCTTCTGCAAGACGAGTAATTTCATCAATCAGTTTTTGCCATTCTGGTAAAATCACTTCGTCACGAGCGGTGCTTAACATTAATGCGTGAGAGAGATTGTTAATATCTTCTGAGGTGCAAGCGAAGTGAATGAATTCGGACACGTTCACTAGTTCCACTTCGTTTTGAATTTTCTCTTTCAGAAAATATTCAACGGCCTTTACATCGTGATTGGTTGTGCGTTCAATTTCTTTAATACGCGCAGCATCGGCCTCATTAAAATTAGCCACTATTCCATCTAAAAAAGCATTTGCTTGCATAGAAAATGGCGGTACTTCGCTAATGTCTGCCGTTGAAGCTAATTTTTGTAACCAACGAACTTCCACAGCTACACGGAATTTCATTAACCCGAATTCGCTAAAAATAGCACGTAATGGCGTTACTTTATCTTGATAACGACCATCAAGAGGGGAAAGTGCGGTCAGTGTAGAGAGTTGCATAAATGTTTGCTCCAGAATTGTATTAATAAATAGAAGAATAAATCTGTTTTGCGGCGGCAAGTAATTTTCTGCGGAAAAATAAAATTTGCCATTTTGTTCCGCCCATTTGTTTCCACAGCACGGCAGAGCGAATGCCTGCAAGTAAAACTGCACGGATTTTATTTTGCACGAGTTCTTGTCGCAAATAATCAGGCGAGCCTAGTATGTGAATTTTTTTGCCCAATGGGCTAATAATATCGCTGTAAATATTTGCCATAATAGATAGCATTGTTTCACTATCACGAGCGTAATGAATTTCCTGTTCTTTTAGGCGAGAAATTCGATTGCCTAATGTTTGTTTGGCATCGGGATTTTTCGATAATTTTCCTTCTAATGCTAAAAGGCTTAGCCAATAGCGAGTTAAATTTTGATCGCCTTGCGCGTTGAGCTGATGAATTAAGGTTTCTAGACCTAATTTTAAATGACGAACTTCGCCACCAAAAACATCTTCAATTCGTTGAGGCTGAGTAATGAAAAGGCTATTAAGTGCGGTTAAAAATGTCTCTGAATCTGCTCGACTTTCTGTTGCAAGTTGATGAACCAATTTTGCTGATTGGCACACGCCAGCAAGAGCAAGAACAATATCGTGGTAGTTTTTCATTAGTAAATATTAGGAAAACGTTTCCGTTAAATATAGCATTTTTAACCTAGCTTTTGAACTCGAACATTAAAAAAGCCTAGAGTTTCTGATATGATGTGTGAACAGTTTTAAGGTATTAAGGATTGATTATGGCAAAACCAATTGTTTTTAGTGGCGTGCAGCCTTCTGGTGAATTAACTATCGGAAATTATTTGGGTGCGTTGCGCAACTGGGTGAAAATGCAAGAGGATTATGAATGTATTTTCTGCGTAGTTGATTTACATGCGATCACTGTTCGTCAAGATCCTGTTGCCCTTCGCAAAGCAACCCTTGATGTGCTTGCACTTTATTTAGCGTGCGGAATTGATCCAAATAAAAGTACTATTTTTGTTCAATCTCACGTTCCAGAACACACGCAATTAAGCTGGGTGTTAAACTGTTACACCTATTTCGGTGAAATGAGCCGAATGACGCAATTTAAAGATAAATCAGCGCGTTATGCAGAAAATATTAACGTGGGTTTGTTTGATTACCCAGTGTTAATGGCGGCGGATATTTTACTTTATCAAGCAAAAAGCGTGCCTGTTGGCGATGACCAAAAACAACACTTAGAAATTACGCGTGATATTGCAAACCGCTTTAATGCGCTTTATGGCAATATTTTCACTATTCCTGAAATTTTCATTGGAAAAGCAGGCGCGCGTATTATGTCATTGCAAGATCCTGAAAAGAAAATGTCAAAATCAGATGATAACCGCAACAACGTGGTGACACTTTTAGAAGATCCAAAATCTGTGGCGAAGAAAATTAAACGTGCCGTAACGGATTCAGATGAGCCGCCTGTTGTTCGTTATGATGTGCAAAATAAAGCGGGAGTATCCAATCTTTTAGATATTCTTTCTGCGGTTACAGATAAGCCAATAGCTGATCTTGAAAAAGAATTTGAAGGTAAAATGTACGGACATTTAAAAACTGCAGTAGCGGATGAAGTCTCAACCTTACTTACTGGTTTACAAGAGCGTTTCCATCAATATCGTAATGATGAAGCTTTATTAGATAATATCTTACGACAAGGTGCGGAAAAAGCGCGTGCAAAAGCTCAAGAAACCTTGGCTAAAGTGTATGAAGCAGTGGGTTTTGTCGCTGCAAAATAATCTGAATAAAAGGATAATATTATGGCAATTCAAACTGAAAAACCGATTGAATGTGTAGGTTGTAATACTTTTGATATGAAATCACTTTTCGATAATCGTGATTGTAGTCAGGTTATTGAATATATTTATGACAGTGAAGAACAAGCTCAAGAAGCACTCGCATTTTTTACTCAGAAAGCGCGTGATGTAGAAAGTGAACCTTGTGAAATTCAATCTGAAATTACAAAAGTGGATGATGGCTATTTATTAAAGGCAGATTTCACTTTCTGTTGCCAAGCTGAATTGGTGATTTTTCAAATGCGTATTGCGTAAGAAAAACAGCTGAAAAATAGGCCGCACTTTTGCGGCTTATTTTGTTTTTTAGGATTCGTTTTCTACAAAGCTTAGGGCGGTTTCAACCACTTCAACTCCCGCACCTTGTTTAAACGCATTTTCGCTTAAATAGCGTCGCCATTGACGGGCACCTTTGCAATTTTGGAATGCGCCTAGCATATGGCGGACGATATGATTAAGGTGTATTCCTTGGTTAAGTTGTTGTTCAATATAAGGAAGCATTGACTGTACCGCTTCATGAGCGGTAACAATTGCAGCGTTAGGATCAAATAAGGCTTGGTCAATTTGCCCAAGTAAACTTGGATTTTGATAGGCCTCTCGCCCAACCATCACGCCGTCCACATATTGCAAATGTTGTTTCATTTCTTCAATGGTTTTTATGCCGCCATTAATTGCGATAGTTAGATGTGGAAAATCACGTTTTAGTTGATACACTCGAGCATAATCTAATGGTGGAATTTCTCGATTTTCTTTGGGACTTAACCCTGAAAGCCAAGCTTTTCGTGCATGGATAATAAACTCTTGGCAACCTTTTCCTTGAACCTTCTCAATAAAATCACATAAAAATTCATAGCTGTCTAATTCATCAATACCAATACGTGTTTTCACTGTGACTGGAATTTTGACCGCACTTTGCATTTGTTCTACACAGTCGGCCACCAAATCTGCTTTCGCCATTAAGCAGGCGCCAAACATTCCATTTTGTACGCGATCAGAAGGGCATCCTACATTAAGATTAATTTCGTGATAACCTCGTTCCTCAGCAAGTTTTGCACAATATTTGAGTTGTTCAGGATCACTTCCTCCCAGCTGTAACGCAACGGGATTTTCTTGTAAATCAAAATCCAAGTGATCGTATTTGGCATGGATAATCGCAGGCGCAGTGACCATTTCGGTGTAAAGTAATGCGTGCTTTGAAAATTGGCGATGAAAATAACGACAATGGCGTGTTGTCCAATCTAACATTGGCGCAACAGAAAAACGGCCGCGGTAAAAGTGCGGTAGATTTTGAGGCATTTTTATTTCTCTTGTTTGGTTTTGCTGCGTAATTCTTCGGCTTGACGAGCTTGCATTTGCTGGCGAAAACGGCCTGCAGCAAAGTGGTAAAATGGTTTAGGACTAAATTGGCGCGAGATTATGGATGCAATAATGCTGGAAATCAAGAGCCAAATGAGAACGAGTTGCGCGCCTGTCATTTCCACTCCAACAGTGCGGCAAGCACTAAACCCAATAATAAAGCAATATAAATAGGATGTTGGCGAACCCAGCCACGCCATTTTTCAGGTGATAATCCTGCGATACCTTTTGCTAATAATCGTCCAAATATGCCACCTAGAATGCCATAACCCACCCCACAAATTGCAAGCCAAAGATAGAGACAAGAAACCGATGTTGCCCCTTGATAACGTGGAAAATAAGGGCTGTTTCCTTGAATCGCGACAAGAATAAAACCAGTAGCTAATACGCCCAACTGATACACCGATAAGCATAGCCAAAAAGGTAAGAGGAATTTTCCAAATAGTTTGGCTGAATTCAACTAATTTGGTTTTATAGCTACTATGAGGAAGATTAATTGATGCAATCACTTGTGGAATACCACTTCCTCCAACATATGGAGTATATTTTTTCGTAAACCAAGTCAGGCAAGCCATGCCTATGATTAGGCAGATAAATTCTAAACTTTTGTGGGAAATTCTGTATGTTTGACGTAATTTCTTATGGAAAAAATAGCGTAAGTGAAATTTGAGTGGACATAACATAGTAGTTTATTTGATTAATGCCAATTAATTAAAAATTATAGAAGTGTCATTTATAAGGAGCAATGTATTTATTGTTCTAGGAATCAAATAAATGACTTATTATCTAAAATCTATTAACTTAATAAATATTTAAACGAATTATCAAATATAGAATAAAAAAGTGCGGAGAATTTTCTCCGCACTTTTCTTTTTACTTCTTCT
>NZ_KV833441.1:0-7243 GCF_001837655.1 Haemophilus sp. HMSC071C11
ATCGCAATTAATTCTTCATTTTTGAATCGCTGACCCTTTGTTTGATAAAGACGATTCTTTAATTCACTTTCGGTAAAACCTAGGAATCCAGCTACCGCACTTCTCCCCCCAGGAATCCGATCAACCATTTCGATAATAACTTTCTTCATTTCCATAATTTTTGCCTTATTTTTATGGTTTTCTTTTTGGTAAAGGTTGGTAAATTAATCCCACAAATCAGGACGTAATTCGGATTTCTTGACTTTTCCATCTGTAAGTTCTTCAATCTTTGCGCAACGTTCCGCAGGTACTTTTTCACGCCACTTGGAAACAGCCCAAGGGGTAAGATTGAAATGTCGAGCCATAGCCGAAATACCGCCCACGATTTCATAAGCTTTTTCGATTGGTAGCATTTTAACCTCTTTATTCTATTTAAAGTAGTATAATTCTACTATTAAAAATAGAATTGAATCAACCATTTTAATTTTGTATCTTCTACCTTTAGTAGAATAAAGGAGTGTCTATGACAGATTTAGCAAGCCGACTTAATGAATTAATGGCTAAACAAGGCAAAAATATTGTGGATTTACAAAAAGCTGTTGGCGTAACCTATGAAATGGCTAGACGTTACACTTTAGGCACTGCAACCCCGAGAGATAATAAAATTGAAGCTATAGCGAAGTACTTTGGAGTTACCCCTGCTCATTTGAAATACGGAACAGTCGATTCTTTAGAAAATCAAGTAACTTCTAATGTGAAAGACGTTGGCTCATTCGACTTATGGGATCGCAATACTCCACTAAATAGCGATGAATACGCCGTTCCGTTTTATCAAGACATTCGCCTTGCTGCTGGAAACGGATTTGCTGATGACATAGCGGACTATAACAACTTCAAATTGCGTTTTTCCAAATCAACACTACGTAAACAAGGCGTACAGTACGAAAATGCGGTATGTGTGATTGCTGACGGAAACTCGATGGAGCCTGTTATTCCGGATGGAACAACAGTTGGCATTGATCTTGGTAATAAAACAATCCGAGATGGGAAAATATACGCAATAAATCACGGTGGGCTACTACGCATAAAGCTACTTTACAATATGCCAAACGAACAAGTGAAAATCCGCAGTTATAACACCGAAGAACACCCTGATGAAATAGCAGAACTACAAGATATTTCTGTGTTAGGGAAAGTGTTTTGGTATTCAGTATTATTATAGAAAACATAATAACTAAAACGACTTCTACATAAGTTACCCAAGGAACCAACTATGGATATTCGATTATGGAGATCTATTGTTAGACAAAGAACATTACGAGCTCTCACAAGTAAAGAAAAGAAAATCAGACAAAGAGGCGGAAAGCCTAAATATAAACATGCTCATAAATCCTTTAATCTTTTTGAGGTTATCGCCCCATATAAAATTATTTTAGCTAAAGAAATAGGGTATGAATTTGTAGCATTTAAAGAAGAGCTCGAAGAAAAAGCAAAACTAGCAGCACGAAGTCGAAGTCGCCTGAAACTAAATTTTCGGGACACTGATATTATCGATGCTGCCGCTTGTAGCGTTTTAATAGCTGTTTTAGATACGATAAAATCGCAATATAGAACCTTGAAATTTCAAATTGTAAGACCAAAATCAAAACCAGCAGATCATCGTAAACATATTCCCTATGATGTTGATGCTATATTTTGTCATATAGGACTATATAAATCCTTAGGGTTTAATTATACATCTTCATCTTCTCAAGAAAATGTGAAATGTTGGCATTATGTTTATAGTGATAGTGCAGATGGCGAAATCACAAAGCCACTATTAGATGAACTTAAAAGTATGGGGGTGAAAGGGATATATCCTAGTTACATTGAAGCGATTGCAAATGCGGTAGAACATGCTTACGCCCAAAATATTTATAGTGAACGAGAATTTCCTATAAAACGTTGGTGGATGTTGCTTGCTATCCTAGAAGGAAAATTGTCACTTTTTGTTTGTGATTTGGGTCACGGGATCCCTAATACCCTAGAAAAAACACAGAAAGCAAATGTACTTTCTGCTATTTGGAATAGACTAAAGCAGCTGGGGAAACCGACAAAAGATTGTTTATATATAAAAGCCTCTACCCTCATTAAAGAAACCCGAACAGGATTGGGACATAGAGGAAAAGGGGGAAGTGATATTCGAGCATTTATTGACAAAACACCAGGAAGCAGGCTAATAATTCGTTCAAATCGAGGAATGTATGTGTATAATGGCAAAGATAAGCCAGATTTAACCAAAGAATCTAGATACTCTATTAATGGTACTGTTGTTCAGTGGAACATTCCGCTACAAGAAATTAAGGAATAATAATGCAAACTATTTATGTAAAAGATTTCAGCCAATATCCAGGTCCACGTTACATTAAAGATGGTAAAGCTAGTGGAGAGGAATTTAGAGATTCTATTCTTATCCCAGCAATAAAAAGGGATCCTGATATCATTCTTAATTTAGATGACACAGAAGGATATGGCTCTTCATTTCTTGAAGAAACTTTTGGAGGAGCAATTAGAAAAGGTATTTCTCCAGAGGTTGTTTTAAATCTTGTTAAAAACCTTATTTCAAATGACGACCATGATATTATTGACGAAATTAAAAGTTATGTAGAAAAAGAGATTGAGATTTTATCTTTGAAGGATAATAAATGACTCTTTCTGATCTAATAGCTTTCTCCGCGCTTATAGTTTCTATCTTTGCGTTACCTATAAGCTATATATTAGGCGCAAGGGGTTTAAAAAATACAGCTTATAATGGAGAGCTCTCAAAATTATCTGATTTGTGCGATCTTGTTTTTACAGAAGCGTTAAATATCCACAAAAAGACACAATCAAATTTAAGTGATGAAATGGATTACCACCTTATGATTGCATTTCATAAAAGATTGCAATCAAAATGTCTGGAAATTAAAAGCCTATCAAATTCAGAACGTTACCCTAGAATGGAGTTAAGAGAAGTAAAACAAGCAATTACAGATCATCTTGTATCAGATAATCTTGAGGTAAGGAACACTGCAATGCGTGGACTAATTTATAAGTTAGATGCACTAAAGACTTTCTTTACTCCTAAATTTATATGACACCTAAACCGCCTTCGTGGCGGTTTTCTTTTTCCTAAAACTCACCGAAACACCTCAAAAATCGACCGAACTTTTCACCTCCCTCACCTAATTTGCCTAAAAAACAGGCAATCAAACAACTTTTCTCAAAATTCTTTTCTTTTTAAATCAACGGATTACAAATTAAAGTAGAGAATAAATCTACTTTTGTGCAAATTTTAGTTGCAATTAAATCTACTTTAAGTAGAATTAGCCACATCAAAACGAGATACACAATCTCAATGCTCTTTAAAAATTTGTGATGAAAAAAAGCCCTGCGAACAGGGCTTAGTTATTAAGATTCATAAATAGGTGTCTTTCTATCAGTATCCATAACTAGACCAATGCAATGTAGGCAGTTTTGTTTGGTTGTATAACCCTCGCTAACTGCAATGGTTTCATGATTGGCGGCTTTTAGTCGCCAATACCACTGATTGTTTACACCCTGAAATATCTGAAAATACATAGAGGTAGTTCCTTATGCAAGAAGAAATGAAACGCTATGCAATTTCTTATCACTTCGACGGCAAAAGGTGGGCGACAGATGTTTACGCCCATTCATTCGAAGAAGCGGAAGAAAAGCTAAAAGCAATGTCCCAAGGTACTGTTGACGGCGAGATTCACCTTTCAGTTTACATTCCTGAAAATCCGCTATCGAAAGTATCAAGGTTGATTACAAGAATAGCTAAAAAGTTTATGTAAGTCAGTGACTTTCATCACAAATTTTAAACAATTTGGTTAAAGAAACTCACTCGGCGGAAGCGCAGACGGAAGCCCAACGGTGCTAAGCGGTCGTTAGATTGAAAGCCCTAACCTACTTAGTTAAGAGTGAGTTTTAAAGTCTGCCCATGCAAAGCCAATGAAAAACGGTGCAGTTGCCGAAAGTGGAGCTCAAGCAGGCGAATATCCCAATGTGGATATTTCAAAACACATTTGCTAGTACAGAGACACAACGGCATGTGAAACCGTTGCGAATGATAGATGAAGTGTGTTTTGAAATGGCAGACATAAAACAAACGAGGTTCAAATATGGAAGAAAAACAAGAAAAAAGCCTATCTGATAAAGATAAAAATCTAATCAAACAGGCTGTATTAGAAAGTGCTGATAAAAATACAAATTTAACACCAAGTGAATTAGCTGAGAGTGTATGTTCGGCAGTGATGTTTATTGATTCTTATGGGCGTTAAAAATATCTGAACTGGAAATGCTATCATCAATAGATTCTTGCAATCTTGATGATAATGTTGAAACAAATCTGGCAATATCTTCGGCCACATACTCATTAACTTCTCGCAAATATTGAGAGTTTGTTTTTAAAATATCTCTTGCCATAACAAGAGCTATTTTATCTGCTGCTATTTTTTCATGATGCTTCCTTATTTTTTGTGTTGTGGTTGAGGGAAATTATATTCCTTATGTGTTGTGGTGACAATAAGGACTTGAGCCTTACAAGTATAAAGAAAGGCACTCATCATTAACCTGTTTTGAGTTTTAGACAATTTGGCTACAGAATCACAGTGCATAACGGTGCTAGGCGGTCGTTAGATTGAAAGCCCTAACCTACTTAGCAACACTGTGTTTTGAATATCTGTCCAAGTGGAAGCCTGTGAAAAACGGTGCAGTTGCCGAAAGTGGAAACAGACAGGTAAACCGAACCACACCTTTTGGTCTGTTTTCAAGTTGGTTAAAAATGGGAAAGCGACAGACAGCAAACGTTAGCTAAAGGCGTGACATACCGGAAAGACGGTAAATTTCAAAGCGTACTCAGCAGAGAGTGAATCCAAGCGCACAGAAACACAAATGCAAGACAGAGTGCGCTTTGAAATGGCAGACAAACGAAGTTAGCCGAGCATGAGGGCTTAAAACTTATGCGGTTCCTTAGTTTTTCCCTCTGTAAAACGAGGGCTTTTTTATCCCGAAAAATTACCTTACAATCAGAATAATTTTTAATATATAAAGGGAATGCTATGAAAACCGTTAAAGCAAGACTGACTGAGTTAAAAAACTTAATTAATACAAAAATCAACGAAGACTATGAGTGGATGGGCGAAATAAAATCACCCGAAATTATCAAAGAAATAGAGCAACTTTATCCCTTAATAGAGAAAATAGAAAAATCTGGAAAAAGTCTTGAAATTTCCTATGCAAAATATATTTCTCTTCAATTAATTAAAAAAATAATTCGCATCCTCAATAAAAAAAGAGCGAGTAATAAATGGGATGAATATGATGTAAATTCATTTATTTTATCTCTAATCAAACTAAGAATGACAATCAAGGAATTATATTTAATTGAAGTTAAGGGTGAATTAAGAACAGAAGAAGAACTCAATGCTATTGCTGCAGATATATCCAAAGCAAAATTGAATTTAGAAGAGCACATCTCACTTGAAGAGCAATTAGTAGAGAATAAAAAGGAGTTCGAAAATTTAAAAAACTCACTGATTACACTCAAAAAATCTTATAACGACGCACAAGAACAAATAACTGAAATTTCCCAGTGGCACGAACAGTCAGAGAAATTAAGTGGCGACATTTCGAACTATGAATTCACCGCACAAAATAATCTTACTAAAATTACGACATTAGCAACCACAGCGGAAACCAATAAACCCCAAATCGAAAAATATCATGAAGATATTGAAGGTATGATTAAATTATTCAATAAACAAAAAGAGGAGATTGAAATGATTATTGAAGACGCCAACCGAGCAAGCATGGCAGGTTCGTTTAAAACTCAATCTGAAAATATCGATAGTAAAATGAAAGCTGTAGATAAAATTTTGCTTGGGTCACTTGTTGCAACATCTGTTATTTCATTGTTCAATTATTCAACAAGCCTGAGTGCAGCAGACAGCCTTAATATTTTACAATTTCTTGCTAAGTCCATTGTGACAATCCCGTTACTTGTCATCGCCTGGTTAAAAGCAAAAGAACGGGCTTATCTCTTTAGATTAAGGGAGGATTATAACTACAAATATTCCTCAGCAATGGCATTTGAAGGTTATAAGAAACAAGTACAAGAACAAGACCCTAAATTACATCAGCAACTTCTGCAAATTGCCGTGGATAATTTGGGGATAAATCCAACCAAAGTCTTTGACAAAGATTTAAAAAGCACACCACTTGAAACAATTATCGATGGAGTAGGAAAACGCCTGGATAAAGCTGTTGATGGTATTAAAGGAGAGGTGAATGACATTCCAAAGAAAACAAAAGAATTAATTGATGATGAATAACTCGCTCCCTCAAATTCTCAGCGCTTTTTATTTGACACCGCCCTCACTTCGGATTAAGATAACCACACTTTCAACAGAAAGTCGGGAATGTCGCAGTTTCTGAATAACTTGGAGCGGTGGAAAGACAGACGCTCAATGCGTCTTTTTTTATCGCCACAAAACAGCTATTCTACCTTTTTCATAAATTTATGAAAAAGCCCAATGATGAACTGTTTAGGAGGATCGAAAGATCCGCCGTTTTGCTCTAAGTACGGTACTGCGAATCCTATTCAGTTCATCACCAACTATTCGCAGTGGTTCGTGATGAGTTTTAAAACTTAACTTAGAGTACATCACAATGACACACTTAAACTTAATTCCTGTTTTTAATGGCTTAATCCAAAATCAACCCGTTCAACTTTGCAACGCTCGTGAACTTCACGCATTCGTAGAAAGCAAACAGCAATACACTGATTGGATCAAAAACCGCATCAACGAATATGGCTTCATCCAAAATGAAGACTACCTCGTCATCACCGAACGCACCAACGGACGCCCACGCAAGGAATATCACATTACCCTCGATATGGGCAAAGAACTCAGAAATTAATTGCACCATTTAAAGCGTCTAATCAAATGAATTGGGAAAGAGCGAAAAACCTCATTGCCCAATAAAACATCACAAAATCCGACCGCACTTTTTTAAGCCTGCGGCGGATTCTCACACCTAAAATCCGACAAAAGGAACAGAAAATGAACAAATTAATCATTACGCTCGTGTGTGCATTTGTGGTGTATATGGCGCACGCCCTAAATCTTAATCAAGACAGTGACGGCAAAATCTGTCATGCCGAACAGACACAACAATATTAACAAACCACCGCTCTTATGGGCGGTTTTTTATTGGAGGA
>NZ_KV833441.1:7343-8981 GCF_001837655.1 Haemophilus sp. HMSC071C11
ACGCTCGTGTGTGCATTTGTGGTGTATATGGCACACGCCCTAAATCTTAATCAAGACTGTGACGGCAAAATCTGTCACACCGAAATAATTTCAACCATAGAAGGAAAATAAAATGTACCAACTCAAAGCTAGATGCTCTGGCTTGGCTGATTTAATGGTAAAGCCTAAAAGCGGTAACGGAATATCTGCTACAGCAAAAAGTGCGGTGAGAAAGATAGTGAAATTTGATTTATTCGGTTATCGAGATTTTGAGGGGAATAAATACACCGAGAAAGGCATTGCACTAGAAGAACAAGCCATTAAGTTAAGCGGTCGTAAACGTGGCTTACCACTTAAAAAGAACACGGAAAGACGTGAAAACGATTGGATTACAGGCGAGTGCGATATTTATGTGCCAAGTCGAAAATTAATCATAGACACTAAATGTTCTTGGGATATTGGCTCACACCCTTTTTTTGCTGATGAGGCGGAAGAAAAAGCTAAAAAAGCTGGGTATGACGCACAAATGCAAGGCTATATGTGGCTATGGGATTGTAGTGAGGCACAGATTGATTTTGTCCTCCTGCCTACCCCTTATGACCAATTATCAAGCTATGACGACCCAAACAGATACATTGACTTGGTTGAGCAAATCCCCCAAGAAAAACGTATCACGACGGTCATAATTAAACGTGATGAGAAAATCATCGAGAAAATCAAAGAGCGAGTAGAAATTGCTCAAGAATATTATCAACAACTTATACAGGAGATGCGCTAATGGCACGTAATACCAACACCGTGATATTAGTCGGTCATTTAGGCAGTGACCCAGAAATCCGCCAATTCCAAAATGGCGGGCAAATTGCCACATTTAATCTTGCTATCGGCGATGATTACCGAGATAAACAAGGTAATACAGTTAAACGTACGCATTGGATACCCATTGTGGTACACGGCAACTCTGCTGATGTAGCAAGACAATATCTGCAAAAAGGCTCAAAAATCTGCGTAACAGGAAAACTAGTACAGGAAAGCTGGCAAGACCAAAACGGCAATAACCGCACCGCACTTAAAGTAGCGACACAATCCTTTGAAATGCTAGACAGCAAGGCAAAAAATGAAACACAACAGCCAACCAAAGACAAAGAAAAACCCGACCCATTAAACGCAGCGGCTGAACAAGACGGGTTTAATGATGATGTTCCGTTTTGAGTTACACCACAAGCCACTAACCAATAGTGGCTTTTTTATTATCTAAATTTGAGAGACAAAAATGGCTGAAGAAAACAAAGAAATTATAGCTTATAAAGGGTTTAAGCAAGACTGGACTTGTCGAGGTTATCAGTATGAGGTAGGCAAAACGTATGAGCATAAAGGTAATGTTAAGGCTTGTGAGAGTGGATTCCACGCCTGCGAATACCCGCTTGATGTGCTTAGCTATTACAGTCCAGCGGTAAGTAAATTTGCTGTAGTTAAAATGAGCGGCGAAACATCAAAAGATAGTGATGATACAAAAATTGCATCTGCAAAAATCACGATCGAAACCGAAATTAACTTACCGGAAATGATAAAAAAAGCCGTTGAATGGATAAAAGGTAAAGTTGATTGGGATGCTGCCAAGGTGTCCAATACAGGCGATCAGTCGGCAGCGACTAATAC
>NZ_KV833441.1:9081-42106 GCF_001837655.1 Haemophilus sp. HMSC071C11
TGGGCGGTTTTTTATTGGAGGAAATATGGAACCAATTAAACTTTCGCAGAAAGCCGAAGAAGAAATTGTGAATGCGGCAAAAATGGCGGCGTTATCTAATTTGACCGAGAAAAGCCAAAATTTAATTACGCTTGAGGATATCGCAATATATTTTGGGCGACACTATCAAACCGTTGCCAAGATTATTTCAAAACTGCCTAATTTCCCAAAACCCGTTACAGTCGATCAACAAAATTCTCGCCCACGCTATATCGCAGGCGAAGTTGTTCGTTGGGGCGGATCAATGCTAAACATATTAGCTAATCGAGTAATTCCGCCACCTCCGCCATATCAGGGGCATAATAGACATTTTGTAAAATCGAAATATCTTTATGCCCAGATATTTTGGCTAATGTCATCACATCTACTTTTTTAGATAGTCTAGTCAATGCCTCACGCCGTGTGTCGTGAAAATGCAAATATTCTCGCTCGGCAAGTTTTTTGAGTTTTCGGAATGTTGCATCAAGCACACTAGACTTAATATCAAAACACAATTCCTCATCCCCTATCCGACTAACATCAGATATATATTTATCCGTAACTGGATGGCGTAAAAAGCGATTCAGCCGATTAAATTCGTGCTTTTCTCCACGCTTTGTTGGCGTAATTTCGTTCAAATAGAAAATAATGTATCAGGTTGCAATCCTTGCGCTTGCAATTCTATTTTCTTTTCCTCTTCCGCACCC
The DNA here is from genome assembly GCF_001837655.1 of Haemophilus sp. HMSC071C11. NCBI lineage: Bacteria > Pseudomonadati > Pseudomonadota > Gammaproteobacteria > Pasteurellales > Pasteurellaceae > Haemophilus > Haemophilus sp. HMSC071C11. Next base: position 9,807 of record NZ_KV833441.1, read on the forward strand.
CATTTCATGTTGCATTGGCGTAATTTTGGCGTAATCGATGCATAAAAATACTTAAAAAATGGCAATATTTGAGGTTGGGATTGGTGATGAATTTATAGCGGATATGAACGTAACTTATTGATTTTACTGGTTGAAATGCATAAAAGAAAAACCCCTGACCAACGATCAAGGGTTTGTATGTGGTGCCTAGGGTCGGACTCGAACCGACACGTTTATTCAACGGCGGATTTTGAATCCGCTGCGTCTACCAATTTCGCCACCCAGGCTTAATGGGGTTGAATTATACGTATATATAAGAATGTGACAAGCAAAATTTATTGGAAATAATCCATTTGTTTTAAAAATAAGCAAGAATTTTCTGTTTTCTAAAAATATCGCCAAACAAATGCAATAATTAAAATGCACAACATAATTAAAATTTGAGCTAAACGTTTTTTTGTTAATTTTTCAGCTGCCATAATGCTTTACTCTTCTTAATCTGACTAATTAGTGGTAGAATATTTGCGTTAGATCAATTTTACACTATTTTTTTCAATATTTGAGACGTACATGAAAAATTTCGTTGCAGGAGCTCAATCAGGGCGCAAAATTCAATCAGGCGGTTGTGCGATTCATTGTCAGGATTGCAGTATTAGTCAGCTTTGTATTCCTTTTACCTTAAATGAACAAGAATTAGATCAGCTTGATAATATCATAGAGAGAAAAAAACCGATTCAAAAGTCTCAAGTATTGTTTAAAGCAGGAGATTCTCTCAATTCAATTTATGCTATTCGTTCTGGCACAATAAAAAGCTATACGATTAGTGAATCTGGCGAAGAACAAATTACTTCATTTCATTTGCCCGGTGACCTAGTTGGTTTTGATGCCATTACTCAAATGCAACACCCTAGTTTTGCACAAGCTCTAGAAACGGCTATGGTATGTGAAATTCCTTTTGATATTTTAGATGATTTGGCAGGAAAAATGCCAAAACTACGCCAGCAAATTTTACGTTTGATGAGCAGTGAAATTAAAAGTGATCAAGAGATGATTTTATTGCTATCTAAAATGAATGCAGAAGAACGTTTGGCTGCTTTTATTCATAATCTTTCTAAACGCTATTCTGCTCGAGGTTTTTCAGCAAGAGAATTTCGTTTAACAATGACACGTGGCGATATTGGTAATTATCTAGGTTTAACAGTAGAAACCATCAGCCGCTTATTAGGCCGCTTTCAAAAACTCGGCGTGATTAGCGTACAAGGCAAATATATTACAATCAATGATTTAAATGGTTTAATTGAATTAACTGGTACGAATAAAACAAAAATTACATTAGTTAAATAAATTTAAGGCGTGAATATCACGCCTTTTTGTGCTTGATAAAAATAAATTTATCCAAATTAATCTTGTACCTTGCCATTTTTGCTATTCTTTTTTATCCTATGCCTCAATTTTGGAGGCTATTATGAAATTTAAAAATATTCTCGTTGTACTTAATCCTAGTAATGAAAAACAGTACGCCCTAGCTCGTGCAGTGCGTTTAGTTGAAGAACAAAAAAATGAAACTAAGGTAAAAATCACCGCACTTTTATCAGTCTATGATTTATCTTATGAAATGTCAGCTTTACTTTCTTCTGAAGAACGTTCAGAAATGCATCAACAAGTAATTGAAAAACACCGCCATGTGGTTCAATATTACTTAGATAAATATGCAAATCCAGAAATTGAATTACAATCTCATATTGTGTGGAATAGCAATGAAGCTGATGCAATTAACGAAGAAGTAGAAAATAATAATTACGATCTAGTCGTAAAATATACTAAAGACGAAGAAAAACTGACGTCTCTTATCTTTACTCCCATTGATTGGCAACTTCTTCGTAAATGCCCTATTCCTGTCTTAATGGTTCGTGATGGCGATTGGAAACATCAACGCCGTATTCTTGTGGCGGTGAATGTTTCTGGAGAACAAGAATATCAAGATGAATTTAATCAAGAGCTGGTAGAAACAGGTATTTCACTCGCGGAAAATCTAAATCGTGGTAATGTCCATTTGGTGGCAGCCTACCCTTCCGCGCCAATCAATATGGCGATTGATTTACCTGAATTTAATACTTCAGGTTATGAAAACGGTATTCGAGGTCAGCATCTCATTAATATGAAAGCGTTACGTCAGAAGTTTGGGATTGATGAAGATCATACTCACGTACGCGAAGGTTTCCCAGAGGAAGTTATTCCTGAAGTGGCGAAAGAAATTGAAGCTGAATTAGTGATTTTAGGCACAGTGGGACGAACAGGTTTATCTGCCGCATTATTAGGCAATACTGCAGAACATGTGATTAGTAAATTAAGTTGTAATTTATTAGGCATTAAACCATCTAAAAAAGACGATTAAAACATTTTCCTCAATTTATAAGACGCCCTAAATATTTTGTATTTAGGGTATTTTTATACTATTTCTTATGGTATTTTTCATTTTGTGATCTCGATCACAAATCTTAAAATTTTATTTAAATAGCTATTTAAATGATAGCTCTTTTCATTTAGTATTCACACTCATTTTTAACTCCTCCATTCTTATTAAGGAAATATATGAAAAAGACATTGATTACAGGATTATTGGTTTTAGCTGGCACAGCACAAGCTCATGAAGTTTGGGTTCAAGCACCGACGAAATTAACATCTGGTTCTGTATTAAAAGCAGAATTAGCTTATGGGGATTACCCTTATGTAGAAAAAATTCCTGAAGCACGTTTAAAAATTTTTGCACCAATGGAAATTATTCGTCAAGATGGAGAAAAACAAACCTTAATCCAAAAAGGCGAAAACTATCAATATCAATCAGAGAAAGCATTGTCCGATGGTTCTTATTGGGTAACAGCGACTTATAAACCTACTTTTTGGTCACAAAATGCTGAAGGTTGGAAAATGGATAATTTGAAAGAATTAGAAAATCCCACTTATTGTGAACAAACTCAAATGTTTGGCAAAAGTCTTGTTACCGTTGGTAAAAAACCATTAAATGCAGAAATGGCAATGACAAGAGTTGGTTTACCACTGGAAATTGTTCCTTTGCGTGATCCTAGCAAAGCGAAATCAGGCGAACCGTTCCCTGTTCAAATTTTCTACCAAGATCAGCCATTAGCAGGCGAAACTGTCATCGCAACCGCTGATACTATTATCGTGAAAGATCTTGAAGCAAGTACAGGTCATCGTGAACCACAAGGTTTTTCAGGTAAAACAGATAGTCAAGGACGTGTGAATATCATTCCATTAATTGATGGTATTTGGAAAATTAAAGTTATTCATAAAACACCATTTGCAGATCAACAAATTTGTCAGCAATCTGCAAGCTATAGCACATTAATTTTACCGGTTGGTAAAGGATTAGCTAAACTACCTCCAAAACCAGAACACCATCATCACTAATTTTAAAAGTGCGGTAAAATTTCACCGCACTTTTACATCCTAATTAAATAAAAAATACAGAAATAGTCTGTCTAAATTCTAAGTTATTCATTTGCATATCCAGATTTTGGCAGAGCTTTCCCATCTAGATATGCCAAATTATCTTTAAGTCTTAATCGCCCTTCGGTAAACCATTTAATCACAAGCGGATAAATTTGATATTCTTGCTCACGGGTTTTAGCCTCCACTTCTTCGATGCTATCTTCAGGGAAGATTGGCACTTTCGCCTGTAAGACAATCGCACCACCATCTACTTCTTCATTGACAAAATGAACGGTTGTACCGTGTTCATTGTCGCCTGCTTCAATCGCACGTTGGTAGGTGTTTAAGCCTGCGTATTTAGGAAGAAGAGAAGGATGGATATTTAAAATTTTCCCTGCAAAACGTTGGGTAAATTTTGGGGTAAGAATTTTCATATAACCAGCAAGGACGATCAAATCTACGGCTAGGCTTTGCAAATAATCGCCAATGGCGTCGTCCATTTCGAGGTTATTGGAAAAATTTTTGCGAAGAAAGACCGCTTGCGGAATCTGTGCTTGTTTGGCTCGAACTAAGCCGTAAGCATCAGCTTTGTTACTTACCACACAAGCAATTTTGGCGGGAATATCGCCTAAATGGCAGGCATCAATAATAGTTTGTAAATTTGTTCCTTGACCAGAAATAAGGACGGCAATTTTTTTCATTTTCTTCCTTATAGAAATCAGCCCAAAAGGGCTGAATTTAAATTTAAGATTTTATTATTGAATCTCAACCTGTGCTTCGCCTTCGCCAAGATGTTCAATTTTGCCGATAACCCACGCTTTTTCGCCCGCTTGTTCAAGCAATGCAAGAGCGGTTTCAACCTCTTTTTCTGGTAATGAAATTACCATACCTACGCCACAGTTAAAGGTGCGATACATTTCATAACGACTGATGTTGCCTTTTTCTTGTAACCAGTTGAAGATCGCAGGCCATTGCCAGCTTGATTCATCAATCACTGCTTTTGTGTTTGCAGGTAATACACGCGGGATATTTTCCCAGAAACCACCACCTGTTAAGTGAGCAATGGCGTGAACTTCGGTCTGCTTGATCAACTGTAAAATCGATTTTACATAGATTTTGGTTGGTGCTAAAAAGTGTTCGCTAAGTGGTTTACCTTCTAATAAATCCGCTGGATTTGCACCACTTACTTCAAGCACTTTGCGAATTAACGAATAACCGTTTGAGTGTGCACCGCTTGAGCCGAGTGCGATAAGCGTGTCGCCTGTTTTCACTGCTGTGCCGTCAATAATCTCTGATTTTTCTACCACGCCTACGCAGAAACCCGCCAAATCATAGTCGCCTTCGTGATACATTCCTGGCATTTCGGTGGTTTCGCCACCCACTAACGCACAGCCAGACATTTCACAACCATCTGCAATACCTTTGATCACACTTGCTGCCACATCAACGTCTAATTTCCCTGTAGCATAGTAATCTAAGAAGAAAAGCGGTTCTGCACCTTGTACGATTAAGTCATTCACACACATTGCCACTAAATCCTGACCAATGGTATCGTGTTTTTTCAAGTCAATCGCAAGACGTAATTTTGTGCCAACGCCATCTGTGCCAGAAACTAAAATTGGCTCTTTATATTTGGTGGGTAAAGCACATAATGCGCCGAAACCACCCAATCCGCCCATAACTTCAGAGCGGCGAGTGCGTTTTACATCGCCTTTGATACGTTCGACTAATTCATTTCCAGTGTGAATATCGACGCCAGCATCTTTATAGCTCAGTTGTGTGTTGCTCACGATTAACCTCAATCAGTTGAAATAAAAATTGGGCAGATTATACCATCAAGCAAACGTTTGCGATATTGTTAAATTAATTCATTTAATGACATTTTTAAAATTAAAATGAAATTGCTTGCAATCAAAACTTATTTGTACTACTTTAATAGTACAAATAAGCTCAAGATTTAGGAGAAAAAATGAGAACCACAACTGCATTAGTAACAGGTGCAACCGCAGGCTTTGGCTTAGCGATCTGTAAAAAATTGATCGAAGCAGGCTATAAAGTGATTGGCACGGGTAGACGTGCAGATCGATTGGCAGAAATCCATTCACAATTGGGCAATAATTTTCTACCGCTTGCCTTTGATATTCGTGATGAACAAGTCACAATTAACGCTCTAAATACCCTTCCTGAAGGTTGGCAAGCGGTCGATTTATTAGTGAATAATGCAGGTTTAGCCTTGGGATTAGAGCCAGCACATAAAGCGGATTTACAAGATTGGTATCAGATGATCGATACCAACATCAAAGGATTGGTTACTATCACTCGCCTTGTGTTGCCAAATATGGTCGCTCGTAATCACGGGCAGATTATCAATTTGAGTTCAATTGCAGGTACTTATCCTTATGCGGGCAGTAATGTATATGGTGGAACTAAAGCTTTTGTCACACAATTTAGCTTAAATTTACGAGCCGATCTGGCAGGCACAAAAATTCGAGTAAGCAATGTTGAACCGGGTTTATGTGGCGGTACGGAGTTCTCTAATGTGCGTTTTCACGGCGATGATGAAAGAGCCGCAAAAGTCTATGAAAACGTGCAATCGGTTCAGCCTGAAGATATTGCGAACATTGTATTATGGCTTCATCAACAACCTGAACACGTAAACATTAATCGTATTGAAGTAATGCCAACCGCTCAATCTTTTGCAGGAATGAGCGTTTCAAAAGAAAAATAAAATAATAGGAAAAAATATGTCAGACACACTTCTTAACCCTTATTTTGGCGAATTTGGCGGAATGTATGTACCCGAAATTTTAGTGCCTGTTTTGAAGCAATTAGAACAAGCCTTTGTGGAGGCTCAAAATGATCCTACATTCCAAGCAGAATTTGCTGATTTACTCAAAAATTATGCGGGCAGACCGACCGCACTTACTCTTTGTCGTAACTTAACCAAAGGCACAAAAACTAAACTTTATCTTAAACGTGAAGATTTATTACACGGTGGTGCACACAAAACAAACCAAGTGTTAGGGCAAATTTTATTGGCTAAACGTATGGGCAAAACGCGTATTATTGCCGAAACAGGTGCAGGGCAACACGGCGTGGCAACCGCCCTAGCTTGTGCTATGTTAGATATGCCGTGTCGTGTTTATATGGGTGCAAAAGATGTTGAGCGTCAATCACCAAACGTGTTCCGTATGCGTTTAATGGGGGCTGAAGTAATTCCTGTAGAAAAAGGCTCTTGTTCTTTAAAAGATGCCTGTTGTGAAGCGATGCGTGATTGGTCAGCAAACTATGAAACCACCCATTATTTACTTGGAACGGCGGCAGGCCCTCACCCCTTCCCGACGATTGTGAGAGAATTTCAAAAAATGATTGGCGAAGAAACCAAACGTCAAATTCTAGAACGAGAAGGTCGTTTACCTGATGCTGTGATTGCTGCGGTTGGCGGTGGTTCTAACGCAATTGGTATGTTTACTGATTTTATTGATGAACCAAATGTGCGTTTAATTGGTGTTGAACCTGCAGGGAAAGGCATTGAAAGCGGTGAACATGGCGCACCATTAGGTCATGCAAAAGTGGGCATTTATTTCGGGATGAAATCCCCTTTAATGCAAACCGAAGATGGTCAAGTAGAGGAATCTTACTCTGTTTCAGCTGGGTTAGACTTCCCTTCTGTCGGGCCGCAACATGCTTATTTAAATGAGATTGGTCGTGCTGATTATGTATCGATTACCGATGAAGAAGCCCTTAACGCATTCCAAGAATTGGCAAAACACGAAGGCATTATTCCTGCATTAGAAAGCTCACACGCCTTGGCTTATGCCTTGAAATTGATTAAACAAAATCCTGAAAAAGAACAACTTTTAGTGGTTAATCTTTCAGGACGAGGCGATAAAGATATTTTTACTGTTGATAAAATTTTAAATGGAGGAACGAACTAATGAGCCGTTTTGAAACGCAATTTGCGACACTTAACGCAAAAAATGAAGGGGCTTTCGTGCCGTTCGTTACCCTTTGCGACCCTACTTTCGACTGCTCTTTTGAGATCATTTGCACACTTGTGGATAACGGTGCAGATGCTTTAGAACTCGGTTTTCCTTTTTCCGATCCGCTACTCGATGGCCCAGTTATTCAAGCCGCGAATAATCGTGCTTTAACTGCAGGTCATAGCAGTGAAGATAGCTTTAAACTATTGGAAAAAGTGCGGTCAAAATATCCCGAGATTCCGATTAGCTTATTACTTTGTGCCAATTTAATTTTTGCTAAAGGTTTAGATGCTTTTTATCAACGCTGTGCAGAAGTTGGTGTTGATGCTGTGCTTGTAGCAGATATTCCGTTACTCGCAAAAGAAGATTATGTACAAGCGGCCAAAAAACACGGCATTCAACCCGTCTTTATTTGCCCGCCAAATGCGGATGAGAAAACAATTCAAGGCGTAGCGAAAAATAGCGAAGGCTATACCTATTTAGTCTCACGTGCAGGCGTAACCAGTGCTGAAAATCAAGCTCACGCAGCAAATTTAGATACCCTTGTAGAACAACTTAAAGCCCACTATGCCCCGCCAATTTTACAAGGCTTCGGCATTGCACAGCCTGCACAAGTTAAAGAAGCCTTAGCTTTGGGAGCGGCTGGTGCAATTTCAGGTTCGGCAACAGTAAAAATTATTGAGCGAAATTTAGATAATCACGAGCAATGTTTAGCTGAATTAGCTGAATTTGTTCAAACGATGAAAGCTGCAACAAAATAAGCAAAAAAGAACCCGCACTTGTGGCGGGTTTCTTTTAGCTATCGAGAAAATTAAAAATTTAATACTTTGTCAGCTTCCATCCACCATAAGGGGCTGAATGGATTATAAATAGAATATTTTGCATACTATTCTCCTTAATTTCATTAATAACCTTGCTGATAAATTCCTTCCAACAATTTCACTGAAAGTAAAGCGAGATTAAAGCGTTGTTCATCTGCCACAGACCAAAATTCTACGCCATTTTCTACCGCACTTATTTGACTTAAATGAAGTTTTACTGATTCTTCGCCATTTTCTTGTTCTCCATTAAGCACAGGCGTAATTAAGGTTTCTTCTAAAGCGACAAGCTCGCTATTTTGAGGCTGATAGTCGAAATCATAATCTGAAAGTGCGGTGACTTTTTGTGCCAATCCATAAAATACAGGCACTTGGATTGAGTGGAATGTAGCACGATCTAATTGCGGAAAAATTCGTTGTAATTGATTCGATAAATTAGGTGCTTGATGCGGATAAACATCAAAGGCTAAGCGAGTTTCTTCTTCGTCTAATGGAATACCATTTAATAAACGGGCTGTTTGTCCCGCAAGTTTCGTCACGGTTTCCGCATCCGTATAAGAAGTCGGCAATAAAGAGGTGACAAATACTTGATTGAGATTCGTTTCTTGTAAAATCGGGGCAAGCGTTAAAGCAAGTTGGCTTACTTGAGGATCAGGCAAGCTAACAATGTTACGTTGTCTTAATTCAAGTAATTGTGATTCATTTACCGTTGGAACAACAACAGGCACATCCGAAAGCGCACTACAAACGCCTAACATATCAATGACAATACAGCCCTGCTCTGCTGCTTGCGCAATATGGGCAACTTGCTCAAGTTTTCCTGCAAAAAAGACATAATTAAAATCAGCCCACTCTACTTCATTTGGCGCAAGTTGTTCAACGCCTTTATTGCGAAAACGAATATTTTGTTCTTCTTCAAAAGGTATTATTTCAACAATAGAAACTTTGCTAATTTCAAGCGTACTTTGTTCTAAACGCTCTACAATTTTTTCACTTAATTCAAATTCTGCTGCTATCGCAATATTTAAGGTTGCGTCCATTTTTCTCTCCGCTGTAAAATAATCAGCATTATTTTACACCAAAACCAGGAACGAAATAATGACACCCGCAATTGATTTACTTAAAAAACAAAAAATTCCTTTTATCTTGCACACTTATGATCATGATCCGAATAATCAACATTTTGGTGATGAGGCAGCCGAAAAATTAGGCATTGATCCTAACCGCTCTTTTAAAACCTTACTTGTGGCGGAAAATGGCGATCAGAAAAAACTCGCTTGTTTTGTGCTTGCAACGGCCAATATGCTGAATTTAAAGAAAGCAGCAAAATCTATCGGTGTGAAAAAAGTGGAAATGGCGGATAAAGATGCAGCACAAAAAAGTACAGGTTATCTTGTAGGAGGAATTAGCCCGCTAGGTCAAAAGAAACGCGTGAAAACCGTGATAAATTCAACCGCACTTGAGTTTGAAACGATTTATGTTTCAGGCGGAAAACGTGGGCTAAGCGTAGAAATTGCGCCACAAGATTTAGCAAAAGTATTAGGTGCAGAATTTACTGATATTGTTGATGAATAAGTGATGGACTTATAAATTTAAAGGCGGATTTCTTATTTAATACGAACTAAAAGGACTAAGCTTAGTCCTTTACTGACTTTCTAACTTTAATTCTTGTCTTTTAAGTTAGGATTAATAGAAAAAAATTTAGGGTATTTATTATTCTTGAGTATCCGCAATTGGGATTATTTTTGTGGCGTGAGATCCTTTATCGCTGTGGAGAACTTCAAATTGTACTTTTTGACCTGCTTTTAATGAACGATAGCCGTCCATTTCAATCACTGAATAATGTGCAAAAATATCGGCATCTACACCTTCTGCGGAAATGAAACCAAATCCTTTTGCATTATTGAACCATTTTACAATACCAATTTCCATAAAAGACCTCTCTAGGCTTAGCCTATTAAAACAATAAATCAACAAGACTCTCGCCTTATCACCTACTAATTAGGTCCGTTATGTTTAAATATTTTGAACGGTTATGCAACGAGCAATATTCAAAAATGATAAGTAGATCACAAAAAATTTAATTATCTGGAGTTTTTTTATCATTTTTATGAATTTCTCGTAGTGCTTTCGCCACTATTTGAATCGCTTCTCCACTACTAATTCCTTTTGCCATAAGTTCTTGAATTTGCTCAACTGCTTTTTGTTGCTGTTCGTGTGTTAAGTTAATATCAAACATTTTCCCACCCAAATTGATTTATTAATTGATGCCATTGTTCATCTAAACCTGCTGTAATTGTTATTTGCTCTTTCGTTATTGGATGAATAAAAGACAAACTATTAGAATGTAAAAATAATCGAGAACAACCTAAATGTGACATTAATGCACGATTTTGATGTAAGTCACCATATTGCGTATCCCCTAAAATCGGATGAAAAATATGTTTCATATGGCGACGTAATTGGTGTTTTCTACCTGTATGAGGGATTAATTTAACTAAAGAATAACGTGCCGTTTGATAACGCCCAGCAGGATAAGGCATTTCGACTATTTTTAATCCTTCATAATCAGTCACTGCTTCTTGAGGCTCTTTATCTTCTTGAGAAAATTTATCTGCGATTTTATCCAATTGAATTTTTAGTGGATAATCTATCCGCTCTTTTCCCTGTAGATACCCTCGCACTACAGCCAAATAAGATTTCTGAACGCACTTTTGTTCAAACTGTTCACACATTAAATTCGCAATTTCACTGCTCAATGCAAATAACAACACGCCAGATGTCGGTCGATCTAAACGATGAATAGGAAATACGTGCTGACCAATCTGATCTCGTAAAGTTTGCATCACAAATTGAGTTTCGTGAGGATCTAACCAACTGCGATGAACCAACATACCATCAGGCTTATTCACCGCAACGAGAAACTCATCTTGATATAAAATTTCTAGCATTGGTTATTGTTCAGAAGTTCTTCTAAAGCAACTAAAGGAGTTAATAGTTGTTGTAACTCATCAAATTCCTTCATTGCTTCTTCAATATAAGGAGAAATAGCAATTTTATGTGGCAAGGCTGAACCACTTTCTAATAATGCCTGCATGCGTGGAATAAATACCCACTGTAGCCACTCTTCGGCAGACATCGTATCAATTGAAAAAGGTTCTTCACTTAAAAACGCCTCTGCAGCAGGGGGCATCGTTTGCCATAAATTAAGCTGCTGCATGGTAATTTGAAGCTGTTCAAGATGCTGTTTAGTTTGATTACGCATATTTTATATCCTAATTAATGAATGTTTTTTGCAAATACACGCACATTTGAAAAACCATTTTCTTTCAAATATAAGGCTTGTAATTTACTCATCACACCACGTTCACAATACAACACGTAATTTTTACTTTGATCAAGGCTACCAAATTGAGAAGAAAGTTTGTAGAACGGCATTTGAATGACGTCATGTGTACCTGATTCAAATGGCTTTTCATCCGTTTCTTCTGGGCTACGAATATCCAAAATCACTTCATTTTCACCTAATACAGAAATTGCCTCGACTTCCACGACTTCTTTTTCTGTTTCTTCTGCTATCTGGCGAATATCTAAATATTTCGCATTTTGTACCGCACTTTCAAGAATCTCAAAATTAAAATACCTTTCTTCTGTAACAATTTTCTCGCGAACAGCTTTAATCGTAGGATTTTTTGAAATCACACCACAAAATTCAGGCATAGATTTTGCAATATCGTCAGTACCAATTTCTTTCGCCATCGCAATAATTTGTTCTTTATCGTGCGTAATTAACGGGCGTAATACTAAGGCATCAGCGGCTTCATCAATCAAGCGTAAATTGGTCAAAGTTTGGCTGGAAACTTGTCCTAATGCCTCCCCTGTCACAATCGCTTCAATATTAAAACGTTGAGCGACTTTACTTGCTGCCCGCACCATCATCCGTTTTAATACAACCCCCATTTGGCCGTTATCGACTTTCTCTAAAATCTCACCGACAACTCCTTCAAAGTTAATCGCAATAAAGCGTACTTTATGTGAAGCGCTATAGCGTTGCCAAATATGATAAGCCATTTGCTTTACGCCAATTTCATGGGCTGCGCCGCCAAGATTAAAGAAACAATAGTGAACTCGAGAACCACGACGAATCAACATGTAACTCGATACACCTGAATCAAATCCCCCAGAAATCAAAGAAAGCACATCCTCTTGCGTACCAATCGGATAACCGCCAATCCCTGCGTGACGTGCTTTAACTAACATCATTTTGTCATCTTCAATATCAATACGAACTGTCACATCTGGATTTTTCAACCGCACTTTTGCGCTTTCAATATGTTGATTTAATCCACCGCCGATATAACGTTCTGCTTCAATCGAACTAAATTTATGTTTTCCTTTACGTTTTACTCGAACGCAAAAGGTTTTGCCTTGAAGTTGTTGCACGACATCAGCAAGCGTCAATTCAAAAATATGATGTAAATCGGTAAACGGTTTTTCTTCAACTTCTAAAAAATGATGAATACCAGGAATACGTTGTAACAAAGCAATTAATTCTTCACGATTTTCTTCATTTTTTGACCGCACTTCAATGTAATCCCAGTGACGTACAACTGCAGTTTCTTCATCATATTTCTGTAAAATATTGCGGATATTAGAGGTTAAAATTTTTGCGAAACGTTTACGCACAGTTTCGCTTTTAATCATGATTTCAGGAAAAAGTTTAACGATAAATTTCATATAAATAGCTTAGGTATTTCTCGGGTATTTAAAGTGGCGAGTATTTTACGCAAAGATAGTGAAAAGTCCACTGGTCCTAGCTTGAAATAATTTTTTAACAACTCAAGTAAAATACAGTACAATGGCAAGCAATTTTTACCGTGAAAAAGGACGATTAAATGGCACGTAAACCTGCATCTTCACAAGATTTTGAAACAACGTTAGCGCAGTTAGAAAATATTGTTACACATTTAGAAAATGGCGATCTACCATTAGAAGAAGCATTAAAAGAATTTGAACAAGGTGTGCAATTAGCCAAGCTAGGACAAGAACGTTTACAACAAGCAGAACAACGCATTCAGATCTTATTGCAAAAAACAGAAGATGCTCCACTGAATGATTATAAAGGGAATGATTATGAAGGGAATGCTTAATGGGTCACTTTTCTGAAGAATTACAACAGGTTCAAACTCGTATTAATCGCTTTTTAGAAGCTCAATTTGAGGGCATTGAAAGTCATAATGCACCTTTGCTTGACGCGATGAAATACGCATTATTACTTGGTGGTAAACGAGTTAGACCTTTTTTGGTTTACGCAACAGGTCAAATGCTTGGTGCAGAGAAACAAACCTTAGATTACGCTGCTGCTGCCATTGAAGCCATTCACGCCTATTCCTTAATTCACGATGATTTACCTGCGATGGACGATGACAATCTACGTCGTGGACATCCTACTTGTCATATCCAATTTGATGAAGCTACAGCTATTCTTGCGGGCGATGCACTGCAAAGTTTCGCATTTGAAATATTAACCAAAACACCGAATATTTCTACTGAACAAAAACTGGCTTTAGTTCAAATTTTAGCGCAAGGCTCTGGCGTACAAGGAATGTGCTTAGGGCAAAGTTTAGATCTTATTTCTGAACATAAACAAATTAGTTTAAGCGAATTAGAATTAATCCATCGTAACAAAACGGGCGCATTGCTAATTGCCGCATTGAAATTAGGTTTCATTTGTTCTCCGCATTTTACCGACAAAAAGTTAGAACAATCCTTAACGCAATATGCGGAAGCCATTGGCTTAGCCTTTCAAGTTCAAGATGATATTTTAGATATTGAAGGCGATAGTGCAGAAATTGGCAAACAAGTCGGTGCCGATCTTGATTTAGATAAAAGCACATATCCAAAATTACTTGGATTAAGTGGTGCAAAACAAAAAGCACAAGATCTATATCAAAGTGCTTTGTCTGAATTAGAAAAAATTCCTTTTAATACGACCGCACTTCGTGCATTAGCTGAATTCATTATTACCAGAAAAAGTTAAACACTCACAAAAGTGCGGTCAAAATTTATAACGTTTTTAAAATGACTAACAATATGAACAATTATCCTCTTTTATCTTTAATTAATTCTCCAGAAGATTTACGTCTTTTAAATAAAGACCAGCTACCACAACTCTGCCAAGAATTACGTGCTTATCTTTTAGAATCAGTTAGTCAAACTAGCGGGCATTTAGCATCAGGTTTAGGCACGGTGGAACTGACTGTTGCGCTACATTATGTGTATAAAACACCATTTGATCAGTTAATTTGGGATGTTGGACATCAAGCTTATCCACATAAAATTTTAACGGGTCGCCGAGAGCAGATGTCCACAATTCGTCAAAAAGGCGGTATTCATCCTTTCCCTTGGCGTGAAGAAAGTGAATTTGATGTATTAAGTGTTGGTCACTCCTCCACGTCTATTAGTGCGGGATTAGGTATTGCAGTCGCTGCAGAACGAGAAAATGCAAGTAGAAAAACAGTATGTGTCATCGGTGACGGCTCAATTACGGCGGGAATGGCATTTGAGGCATTAAATCACGCTGGGGCATTGCATACAGATATGTTAGTTATTTTAAATGATAACGAAATGTCTATTTCAGAAAACGTTGGTGCATTAAATAATCATCTTGCGCGTATTTTCTCTGGCTCTCTCTACTCTACACTTCGTGATGGCAGTAAAAAAATCCTTGATAAAGTTCCTCCAATCAAAAACTTTATGAAAAAAACCGAAGAACATATGAAAGGTGTAATGTTTTCGCCAGAAAGTACATTATTTGAAGAACTCGGTTTTAACTATATTGGCCCAGTGGACGGGCATAACATTGAGGAATTAGTGGCAACACTTACGAATATGCGTAATCTGAAAGGCCCGCAATTTTTACATATAAAAACAAAAAAAGGTAAAGGATATGCGCCTGCAGAAAAAGATCCGATTGGTTTCCACGGCGTACCAAAATTTGACCCAATCAGTGGCGAATTACCCAAAAACAATAGTAAACCAACTTATTCGAAAATTTTTGGCGATTGGCTATGCGAAATGGCAGAAAAAGATGCCAAAATTATTGGTATCACACCTGCAATGCGTGAGGGTTCAGGTATGGTAGAATTTTCCCAACGCTTCCCAAAACAATATTTTGACGTAGCAATTGCAGAACAGCACGCTGTCACTTTTGCTACAGGACTTGCAATTGGCGGATACAAACCTGTTGTCGCAATTTACTCGACATTTTTACAACGTGCTTACGATCAATTAATTCACGATGTTGCCATTCAAAATCTCCCTGTGCTATTTGCGATTGATCGAGCGGGAATAGTTGGCGCAGATGGTGCTACACACCAAGGGGCATTTGATCTCAGCTTTATGCGTTGTATTCCCAATATGATTATCATGACACCAAGTGATGAAAATGAATGCCGTCAAATGCTCTATACAGGTTATCAATGTGGCAAACCAGCGGCAGTGCGTTATCCTCGCGGAAATGCCGTTGGTGTAAAACTTACTCCTTTGGAAATGCTACCTATCGGTAAATCACGTTTAATTCGAGGGGGTCAAAAAATTGCGATTTTAAACTTTGGTACCCTGTTACCATCTGCGTTAGAAGCATCAGAAAAACTCAATGCAACGGTTGTCGATATGCGTTTTGTGAAACCGATTGATATTGAAATGATTAATGTGCTTGCACAAACTCACGATTATTTGGTCACATTGGAAGAAAATGCAATTCAAGGTGGAGCGGGATCTGCTGTTGCGGAAGTACTAAATTCATCAGGAAAATCAACCGCACTTTTACAACTTGGTTTGCCAGATTATTTTATTCCACAAGCGACACGGCAAGAAGCATTGGCAGATTTAGGATTGGATACAAAAGGCATTGAAGAAAAAATTCTCAACTTTATTGCAAAACAAGGTAATTTATAAAAATAAACGCGATGATAATTTCATCGCGTTTTTTCTTAATCCACAATTCTTAAATGGGAAACTGATTTTGTTTTCTTTTTTTCTTCTCGTTTTTTAGGCTTATCTACTGCTTCATAAAAACCTGTTGGTTGTTCAGTATCTGGCTCAATGTTAAGTTCATCATAAATTTCCTCAGGTTCAAACATCACGCCATCGCCATTCTCACGAGCATAAATCGCAAGGGCTGCGCCCATTGGAATATACAGTTCACGAGAGACACCTTTAAAACGCGCATTAAACTGGATGAAATCATTTGTAAGTTGTAAATTGCCCGTAGCACTGGCAGACAAGTTTAATACAATCTGTCCATCTTTTACATATTCGACAGGAACATTCACACCTAAGTAAGTCGCATCAACAACTAAATAAGGCGTAAAACTATTATCTACTAGCCAATCATAATAGGCGCGTAATAAATAAGGGCGTTTAGGAGAAGATTTATATTCCATTATTTATCATCCATTAAATTTTTTGGTGCAGCTTCACCTACAGATTGCAAAAAAGAATCACGTGTAAACACACGTTCCATATAAGCTTTAATCGCTTTACTTCCTGTGCCTGTAAATTCCACACCTAAATGTTTTAATTTCCATAATAATGGTGCAACATAGCAATCAACCAAACCAAATTCTTCATTCATAAAATAAGGCATCTGTTGAAAAATTGGTGCAATCCCTAATAGTTCTTCTTTTAACTGTTTTAATGCTGAAGTTTTTTCTTTTTCTGTGCCATTTTCTGCTTTTGCAAGGGTTGGATACCAATCTTGTTCAATACGTAACATTAAAAGTCGATCTTTAGCACGAGAAACAGGATACACTTGCATTAATGGAGGATGTGGAAAACGCTCATCAAGATATTCCATTATGATGCGTGAATTAAATAATACGAGATCACGATCAACCAACGTAGGCACAGTGCCGTATGGATTTAATTCCATTAAATCTTCTGGTAGAGCTTGCAAATCAACCTCTGCGTTTTCATAAAGCACACCTTTTTCTGCCAAAACAATTTTTACCTGATGGCAATAAATATCATCTTTATTTGAAAAAAGGGTCATTACTGAACGTTTACTTGATGTGCTGGACATTTATTCCTCCGAAGATCCAAAAATATTCTAGGTTTTTAAGGGGCAACATTTTACCATAAAGCATTACCTATTTGCCAACATAATCTTTTTTATTGTTTTATAATCAATAAGTTAGAGTAACTCAAATAATAAAAAAGCAGAGATTTCTCTCTGCTTTTCTTTTGGAAACGAAAATAAAAATTAACGTTTTGAGTATTGTGGACGACGACGTGCTTTGTGTAAACCCACTTTTTTACGTTCAACGCGACGTGCGTCACGAGTAACGAAACCAGCTGCACGAAGTGCTGGGCGTAATGTTTCATCGTATTCCATCAATGCACGAGTGATACCGTGACGGATTGCACCCGCTTGACCAGAAATACCACCACCTTTAACAGTGATGTATAGGTCTAATTTATCAGTTAATTCAACCAACTCTAATGGCTGACGTACTACCATACGTGCTGTTTCGCGACCAAAGTAAACATCTAATTCACGTTGATTGATAGTGATTTTACCACTGCCCGGTTTGATAAATACACGAGCTGAAGAGCTTTTGCGGCGGCCTGTGCCGTAGTTTTGATTCTCTGCCATTTTCTAAACCTCGTGATTAAATATCTAATACTTGTGGTTGTTGTGCAGCGTGTTGGTGTTCAGCACCTGCATACACTTTTAATTTACGGAACATTGCACGGCCTAATGGACCTTTTGGCAACATACCTTTAACCGCAATTTCAATCACTGCTTCAGGACGGCGAGCGATCATTTCTTTGAAAGTCGCTTGTTTAATACCACCTACATAGCCAGTGTGCCAGTAGTAAAGTTTATCTGTTTCTTTACGACCAGTTACTGCCACTTTGTCTGCGTTGATAACGATGATGTAATCACCAGTATCTACGTGTGGAGTGTACTCAGCCTTGTGTTTACCACGAAGACGACGTGCTAATTCAGTCGCTAAACGACCTAAAGTTTTACCTGTCGCATCTACTACGTACCAGTCGCGTTTAACCGTTTCTGGTTTTGCTACAAAAGTTTTCATTAATTAATTACCAAAAATTAGTTTGATACCCAGTGTTCTTATGAACACAACCATTAATCTTAATCATCACCCCTTCGAGTGTGATCTCGATAAAATAATGTACGATGGGAATTCGCACATTTACAGGGTCGGCGTATTATACTCGTTTTTTCATAAAATGCTAATTTTTTGCACTAAAAAATAAATCTATTGTATTTATTTAACACGCATTTATCTTTCTATAAAAATATACAAAAAAATTACCGCACTTTTTTTCATTGTAAAATAGGATAAATCATTGCTAACAAAAGTGCGGTAGTTTTGGGTACGTTTTGATCTAAAAATTAATTATTATTGAACAATCATTATCCATTTATTGAATTATTAATAATAATCATACTTTTAATGAATAAATTGAAATTGACTCATATTAAAACCTATTTTATTGTACAAATACTATTTTAGAATCCTAAAGGAAGCCTTATGAGCTACGCGAAAGAAATTGATACATTAAATCAACATATTGCAGATTTTAATAAAAAAATTAATGTCTCTTTTGAATTTTTTCCTCCTAAAAACGAAAAAATGGAAACCCTTCTATGGGATTCCATTCATCGTTTAAAAGTCTTAAAGCCTAAATTTGTGTCAGTCACTTACGGCGCAAATTCGGGAGAACGTGACCGCACTCACGGCATTGTGAAAGCCATTAAACAAGAAACGGGCTTAGAAGCCGCACCACATTTAACTGGAATTGATGCCACACCTGAAGAATTAAAACAAATTGCGAGAGATTATTGGGATAGTGGTATTCGCCGTATTGTTGCGTTACGCGGTGACGAACCTAAAGGTTACGCGAAAAAACCATTTTATGCGTCAGATCTTGTTGAATTACTCCGTTCTGTCGCTGATTTTGATATTTCTGTAGCCGCTTATCCTGAAGTTCATCCAGAAGCAAAATCCGCACAAGCAGACTTGATTAATTTAAAACGTAAAATTGATGCAGGTGCAAATCACGTGATTACGCAATTTTTCTTTGATATTGAAAACTACCTGCGTTTTCGTGATCGTTGTGCATCAATTGGTATTGATACTGAAATCGTACCCGGTATTTTACCTGTTACTAATTTTAAACAACTCCAAAAAATGGCATCATTCACTAATGTGAAAATTCCAGCGTGGTTAGTTAAAGCCTATGATGGTTTGGATGATGATCCAACTACACGTAATCTTGTAGCAGCAAGTGTTGCAATGGATATGGTAAAAATTTTATCTCGCGAAGGCGTGAATGACTTCCACTTTTATACGTTAAATCGTAGTGAATTAACTTATGCTATCTGTCATATGTTAGGTGTAAGACCTTAATTATCACAATAATATATTTCTTTTCAACACAAAATAAGGGCGATATTTCGCCCTTATACAAAACTAAAAAAATTCAACCGCACTTCGTTATTTTACTAATTCAGTTTGCATATACATTAATCGATCTATATTCGTTAAATAATGCCCTAATTCTTGTTCTTCGGGTTTATGTAAATAAGGAATTTTACCTAAAAGCGGCGCATCAATATGTTCAACAAGTAAATCAACAATTTCTGCATAATGGCTTAATAATGGATTAATTCGATTTGCTATCCAACCTAATAATGGCACACCCAACTGTTGGATAACCTTTACCGTTAATAAAGCGTGATTTACACAACCATCTTTAATTCCAACTACAAGTACTACTGGCATTTTTCGTTGAGTAATCCAATCTGCAAAACTTTTTCCTTCTGCCATTGGTGTCATTAAACCAAAAGATCCTTCCACCACAACAGATTGATAAGTTTGATTCAAACGCGTTAAATCACAATTAATTTTATCTAATTTAATTCGCATTTTATCTTGCGTGAGCATTGGTGCACAGTGACTAAAAGTATAGCTATTAATATCCTGATAAGACACATTTTCCTTTGTTGAATGCATCAGCGTTAATACATCAGCATTTACGAAATTATCATAATCAGATGTATTTTCAGACTGCGCAACAGGATAAATACTCTCTTCTCCACAACAAGCAATGGGTTTATAGCCGACAACTTGCACTCCCTGCCCTTGCAAGGCTTGAATCATTGCGCGTGCTGCTGTTGTTTTCCCCACATTCGTATCTGTCCCAGCGACAAAAAAGCTACTCATTTTTTTCTCCTTTAAAAAGTGCGGTGGATTTTAAAGGAATTTTTTATTTAATAATTTGAGATAACGCAAATTTTCACTTTTTTATCTTAGAAATAGACAAATTATTTGATCTCACTCAAGCTATTAAATAAACCATCATCTTGTTTTGCTATTTGTAAATAAAATCCTTGGTGTTTAATTGTTTCCAATACTTCATTACAATCTACATTGTGTAATGCTTTACGCCCAAGCAGATTAAACATCATTACTAATTCTGGTTTACCAAAATGTTCGAGTAAAACGCTGGGAACTGAAGAAAAATCCTCTCTATCGGCAACATAAAGGTAGCTTCCTAACTTCTTTTTACTTTTATAAATGGCACATAACATATTTAATTTCCCGAAATAAAAATCCGCACATTTTACGTGCGGATTACAATTTATCATTTCCTATTTTTGAACTGTGGCTAAAAATTCTTTACGAGTATCTCTATCTTCTAAAAATACGCCACCATAAGCAGATGTGACAGTATAACTATTTGTATCTCTAATACCACGCGCTTTCACACAGAAATGGGTCGCTTTCACATATACCGCGACATCATCGGTTTCAAGAATGGTTTGAAATGCCGTCAAAAGTTGCTCGGTTAAGCGTTCTTGAACCTGTGGACGTTGAGCAAAAAACGAGACAATTCGATTAATTTTAGAAAGACCAATTACCCAATCTTTTGGATAGTACGCCACACAAACTTTACCATCAATCGTCACAAAATGATGTTCACAAGTGCTTGTTAGCGTGATGTCATTCACTTGCACCATTTCACTGACTTTCATTTGATTTTTTATTTTCGTCATTTTAGGAAAATTGGCATAATCCATTCCACTGAAAATCTCATCAATAAACATTTTAGCTAAACGATTTGGCGTTTCTTCCAAACTATCATCTCGCAAATCTAATCCAATCAGTTTCATTACTTCATTCATATGTTTTGCAATGCTTTCTCGGCGTTCATTTTTAGCCTGCGTTGGATCAATCATGGGTGTTTCAATGCCTTTCTCAATCAAGGCATTTCTTACATTCTGCGCATCCAGTGAAATTTTATTCATCATCGTCTTTCCTGAAAAAATAATCGGCTATTCTAACAAAGGATAATAGGATGGTAAAATGATAAAAATTGCAAATTTGAATGAATAAGTCTTTAGAGATAAAATACCGACTTATTTTATTAAATAAGGATTTTCTATGCTTACATTGGATCAAGCTCGCTCGAAAATGCTCGAACAGATTCCCTTCCCAACTCAAACTGAAAGCTTAAATTTACAAGAAGCCGCCAATCGAATTTGTGCAGAAGATATTATTTCGCCTATCAATGTTCCCTCTTTCGATAATTCAGCAATGGATGGCTATGCTGTACGTTTATCGGATTTACAACAATCTTTAACGCTTTCGATAGCAGGAAAATCTTTTGCAGGTAATCCATTCCAAGAGGAATGGCAATCACTAAGTGCGGTCAGAATTATGACTGGCGCGATGATTCCTGAAGGCGCAGATGCAGTGATAATGCAAGAGCTAGTGACACTCAATGAAGACGGCACCATCACTTTTAGTGAATTACCTAAACCAAATCAAAACATCCGTCGTATTGGCGAAGATGTAAAAAAAGGCGATGTGGTATTAGAACAAGGCGCACCGCTTACTCCTGTTTCCTTGCCATTATTAGCCTCTCTAGGCATTGCAGAAGTAAAATGCTATCGCCAATTAAAAGTCGGCGTACTCTCAACTGGCGATGAACTTGTGGAAGTCGGCAAGCCATTACAAAGTGGACAAATCTATGATACCAACCGTTTCACTGTAAAATTATTACTTGAAAAACTTAACTGTGAAGTCATTGATTTAGGGCTATTACCTGATAACGAAGCTGAATTTGAAAAAGCATTTATTGCCGCACAAAGCCAAGCCGATTTAGTGATTACCAGTGGCGGTGTTTCCGTTGGAGAAGCGGATTTCACTAAAGCGGTATTGGAAAAAGTCGGCAAAGTAAATTTTTGGAAAATCGCAATCAAACCGGGCAAACCATTCGCTTTTGGTAAATTAGAAAACGCTTGGTTCTGTGGTTTACCCGGTAATCCTGTTTCTGCATTAGTGACATTTTATCAACTTGTACAGCCATTAATCGCTAAACTGCAAGGGCAAAAACAATGGAAAAATCCACCGCACTTTTCAGCCATTGCCACAATGAATTTGAAAAAAGCAGTGGGACGTTTAGACTTCCAACGAGGTTTTTATCACATCAATGAACAAGGTCAAATTGAAGTACAATCAGTGGGATTTCAAGGCTCTCATCTCTTTAGTGCTTTTGTAAAAAGCAATTGTTTTATCGTGTTAGAACAAGAACGTGGCAATGTTTCTGCGGGCGAAACAGTGATAATTGAGCCTTTCAATCATTTATTAGGATAAAAAATGATCGAACTTAGTCACGAAGAAGAATTGCGTTATAACCGTCAAATTATTCTTAAAAGCGTAGATTTTGACGGGCAAGAAAAACTTAAAGCAAGCAAAATGCTGATCGTTGGGCTTGGCGGTTTAGGTTGTGCAGCCAGCCAATATCTCGCAGCAGCAGGCGTTGGGAATTTAACACTGTTGGATTTCGACACAGTTTCTCTTTCGAATCTTCAACGACAAGTCTTGCACTGCGATGCTCGCTTGAATATGCCCAAAGTAGAATCAGCTAAAATTGCACTGGAACAAATCAATCCACATATAAACATTGAGACGATTAATGCTAAGTTAGACGAAAAAAAACTCGCAGAAATCATTCCGCACTTTGATATTGTTTTAGATTGTACAGACAATGTGGAAATCCGTAATCAATTGGATCGCCAATGTAATCATGCAAAAATTCCATTGATTTCAGGTGCGGCGATTCGAATGGAAGGTCAGGTTTCCGTTTTCACTTATGAACCGAATACGCCTACTTATCGTGATCTCAGTAAATTATTTGGACAAAATGTATTAAGCTGTGTAGAAGCTGGCGTGCTTGCACCAATCGTCGGCATTGTGGGCACCATTCAAGCCTTAGAAGCAATTAAAGTGCGGTTAAAAATCGGTAAGAATTTATGTGGCCGCTTATTGATGATTGATGGTTTTTCGATGAATATCCGAGAAATTAAACTTCCAACCAATGTGGAATAAAACCCTTAAAAAGAGAAAAATTTTAACCGCACTTTTTATTAATCATAACCTTTACGACAAACATTATGACAACAGAAATTAAAAAACTTGATCCCGATACAGCCATTGATATTGCTTACGATATTTTCTTAGAAATGGCTGGAGAAAATTTAGATCCTGCCGACATTCTTTTATTCAACCTACAATTTGAAGAACGCGGTGGTGTGGAATTTGTTGAAACTGCCGATGATTGGGAAGAAGAAATTGGTGTACTGATTGATCCTGAAGAATACGCTGAAGTGTGGGTGGGATTAGTCAATGAGCAAGATGAAATGGATGATGTATTTGCTAAATTCTTAATTTCTCACCGAGAAGAAGATCGTGAATTTCACGTTATTTGGAAAAAGTAACGATAATGTAAAAATAAGGGAAATCATCTGATTTCCCTTATTCTTTTCGCTTAAAATTAACGCACATTAAATTGGAAAACTCGAGAAAAAGACTAATAACAGCGGTGGTAATAAATTTGTGACCATACCAAAAGAAATGGCGATAGGCGTTACTTCAATTCCGCCTGATTTTTGAATAATCGGCAATGTACAATCTAATGCTGTTGCGCCTGTAATCCCAATAGCTGTAGAGCGATAATGTTGCATAAACAGTGGAATTAAAAATAAACTCAAAATTTCACGCGATAAATCATTAAAAAAGGCAATACTCCCCTGCATCGGCCCCCAAGCATTTGTCAGCACGACGCTTGATAAAGAATACCAACCAAATCCCGATGAAAAGGCTAAACCTTGAGTAATCGGAATACTTAGAAAAAATGCCGAAATAACACCACCAACTAAAGAACTTAGGGTAAAAATCGCTCCCATCATTAAACCTTGCTTATTTAGCAAGACTTCTTTCAAGGAAATGCCATTGTTACGAAGTTGAATTCCCACAAAAAAGATCAAAGCAATAAGCACGTAAAGATTGGAACCATGTGGGAAATGCAACCAATCATTACACAGCCAACCTAAAACGATGCCAATAATCACCGCACTTAATAATTTAATTGAGTCTATTAACGAATGCCAACGAGATGGCAATTATCCCTGTAAATAATTAACAGGCTTAGGCAAAGTGCTGTCATAAATAGCCAAACCTAGGATATTACAAGTCAGAATGATAGCCGATAGCCCTAAAGCGGTCATACCAATAATTGGCAATTTTTGTTCTAAATGCTCTAGCTGACCAAGCATAAACCCCATCATAAATAAAATAATGTACAGTAATAACATCACTATTTTATTTATGAATGCCAAGGTATTTTGATTCTGTATTTTGACTAAATACCCCAACATCATCGGCACAAGTACGATAAGCAATCCGTTAATAATTTCTTCCATTATTTTCCTTTTTGTAGATCACTGCACTTTATTTAATTTTCAAAGATAATTTGAATAAATATTGCAGTAAAAATAAAAATTACTTATACAAGCAATAAAATCATACCGCTTATAATATATATTTTTTATCAATCTACCAAACGCTCAATGAACAAACTTTCTATGTAGGATATTTTATCTCTTTATTATGTAAAAACGAGGATATAAAAAAGCGGCTAAAAAATAAGCCGCTTTTCATCATTATTTCCCTGCAAAAACTTTAATTTGCTCTGCACCTAAATGCCCTGGTACGGTTTTTTTCAGGTTTAGATCGCTATCTAAAAAGAGATTGAACGGATAGCCACGCACTCTTGCTTTGTCAATGATTTCGCCTTTTTCATCTAAAAGCACCGTGATATTTTTATATTCTAATCCTTTGTACCATTCAATAAAATCAGCGGTGTCTTTTTCGCCTTTGTGATCGGGCGAAACAATGGTTATGACTTCAAATCCACGATCTTTTTCTGCACTTAAATCATCAATTTCAGCTAAGCCAGCCAAGCAAATTGGACACCAAGATGCCCACATTTTTACATACACAGGTTTGCCTTTATATTGGCTTAAAGTAACTGGCTGATTGTTTAAGTCTTTGAGTTGCACATCCGCCAAATTAGTTTGTGCAAAAGTGTTTAGGCTGAATGCCATTAGAAATATTGATAATAGTTTTTTCATTGCTTTTTTCCTTTTATAAATTTCTTTTGTTGAGGTTATGTTTTACGAAAAATTATTCGTAATTAATAAAATACCCATCACGATAATTAAAATTCCGCCACCGATTTTAAATTTGTCTAAGTGTTTATTTAACCCTTTGGCACGTTTGAGCAAGCTGTCAGATAAGAACGAAAACAGTACAAACGGGGTCGCAAGCCCTAAGACATAAACAAACATCATTGATGCACCGTAAAGTGCAGAGCCTTCATCGCCTGATAAAGCTAACACGGAAGCCAGAATCGGGCCAATACAAGGTGTCCAACCAAGACTAAACGTTAAACCAAGAACAAATGCCTCAAGTGCGGTTGATTTTCCTGATGTTTTTATTTCCACCAATTTCGTGCGTTCCAACAAACCAATTTTGAAAATGCCAAGTTGATGAATACCCAAAATAATCACGATAACGCCAGCGATAATGCGGGTAGTGTTACTAAATAAAATATTCCCTAAAAAACCAAAACTAAAGCCTAAACTGACAAATGTAAGGGAAAGCCCTAAAATAAATAAAAAAGTATTTAAGACTTTTTTACCGCCTTTACTCAAAATACCAAAATAAATTGGAATAATCGGGAAAATACAAGGCGAAAGAAAAGAAGCAAGCCCAGCTAAAAATACAGTTCCAATAAGGAGTTGCTGATCTAACATCCTACATCTCCTTATTTTTTAATGGATTGAATCAAATATCCGTATCCTGCCTTTTCCATTTCAGCTAACGGAATAAATTTAATTGATGCACTGTTAATGCAATAACGTAAACCACCTTTATCTTTCGGGCCGTCGTCAAAAACGTGTCCTAAATGGGCATTGCCCGCACGACTTAACACTTCGGTACGTTGCATATTGAAGCTATTGTCGGTTTCATAATGCACTACATCTTTAATGATCGGTTTCGTAAAGCTTGGCCAGCCACAACCTGATTCAAATTTATCATTTGAAGAGAAAACAGGCTCGCCTGTAGTGACATCAACATAAATACCGGGTTGGAAGTTATCCCAATATTCGTTACTAAAAGAGCGTTCAGTATGTTTATTTTGAGTAACGGAATATTGCAACGGTGTCAATTTCGCTTTGAGTTCTGCATCACTCGGTTTCGGATAATCTTTTTCGTCAATCACAGGTTCATCTGCTTTGGTAATATCAATATGGCAATAACCATTTGGATTTTTCTTCAAATAATCCTGATGATATTCTTCTGCTACGATGTAATTTTTAATCGGCTGCACCTCAATTTGTACTGGTTTTTTATATTTGGTTTGAAGCTGGGCGAGAGCTTGTTCGATCACTGCTTTATCTGCCCCATCTTGATAATAAATCCCTGTGCGATATTGTCTACCACGGTCGTTACCTTGTTTGTTTACACTCGTTGGATCAATCACTTTAAAATAATATTTAAGCAATTTATCTAACGAAATTTGGTTTGCATCGTAAGTGACTTTTACCGTTTCTGCGTGATCGGTTAGCCCAATCATATGATAACTGGTTTTCCCCGTATTACCATTGGCATAGCCAGAAATCGCATCTTTCACACCGTGAATACGCTCCATATATGCTTCCATACCCCAGAAACAACCACCAGCAAGATAAATTTCTCGGATGTTTTGCGTATTTTCCATTACCATTTTTTGTTCTCCAGATGATGATGTTGAATTTTGTATTGCTAAAGTTGGTGCTGCACAGCAAAGTGCGGTAATAAATAGAAATGTTTTTGATAGTTTCATTGCTTTTCCTTATGAAGTAAAAATTAACGTTACATAAGGTTAGACGGCGGATAATTCGATTTCTTACAGATTTTTGCAAAATTTTTAAAGAAATTGATTAAAATCCATTGTTATAACCAATAATAAAGCGTTAAGATGCCCAATCTCCCCCTCTTTTCTAAGGTAAAAATCTATATGCAATCACATTCCATTCCTTCACTTTATCACAAAGCGATTAGTTTTATGGTATCAGCGTACTTTTCCATTACCTTGATGAATGTATTTGTCAAAACCGCTTCTCAAACAATCCCTGCAAGTGAAACCTTATTTTCACGCTTTTTAATCGGCTTGCTTTTCTTACTTCCTTTTGTGATTAAAGATCGCGATTTTAAAGTGGATACTCGTCAATGGAAATTTTTAATCCTGCGTAATGCCGCGGGTGTATCGAATATGTTGATTAACTTTTATGTCGTGAAGTTCTTACCGCTTTCCATCGCTGTCTTATTGATGAATACCTCTGCCCTATTTATCCCGATTTTATTGCTTTTTTTCCATCAAAAAACACCGCTTAATGTGCTTTTATGTAGCTTAATCGGTTTTCTTGGCGTTTCCATTATTTTACTCACCAATCACAATGGCAATGTTGATCCTATTTATGTGCTGATTGGATTATCTGGTGCTGTATTAGCGGGAATGGCATTTATTGGCTTACAAGAATTAAACAAATACAACACACCAAAAAATATCGTATTTTATTTTCATCTGATTGGTACGTTCATGTTACCAGTCTTCTTTATTAACCAATGGAAAATCCCTAATTTATACGAGCTTGGCTTATTACTATTGGTGGGCGGTTTCGGATTGATTTTCCAATTATTACTCACGCACGCTTTTAAATACGCACCCGCCAATATCATTACTCCTTTTGCTTTCACTGGCGTGGTTTTCTCTAGCGTTTTCGACTGGCTCTTTTGGCATCATACGCCTAACCTCTATTTTTGGCTCGGTGCAGTTATAATTGTGGGCGCAGTGAGTTTATTGGCGAAGCTGAAGAAATAAAACCTTTGAGATTACAAAATGCCGTATGGATAAGTTAGAAATACCGCTATAAAGTGCGGTCAAAATAGCGGATTTTTTAATACTTTCATCACTCTTAATGTGAATCTTTAAATTTCTTCATCATCATACTTAAGGTTTTGCAATTTCTTTGAAAACGACGACAACGCGAGCACATAGCTAAATGCACTTTTAGCCCTACTTTTTCTTGTATATCTAATGAACGTTCGTGCGATTCGGAAATCATTCGAGTGGCTTGGCGACAACGCATAATCTCTCCTAAAGTTTTTTTGAAAGACAGTTTTGCAACTGTAAACGAGCCCGATAAAGGGTGGTATGTAAATTAGACGAAGTTAAATGCGTTTCTTGACAAATTTCTTCAGATGAAAGATCTAAAAACTCTCGCATCATAAAAATTTTTGCCTGTTTGGCGGGTAAACAAGTCAAACAAGTTTCAAAAATCAGCCAAAATTCATCGGAATAAACCGTTTCTTCTTCGCCTTGTAATTCACTCGGGTAATGTTCTGGTTTCCAATACCCCTTTTCATCAAAAAATGAATTATTGGTATCTTCATCTTCAAGTTCACTTTCTAAAACAAACCGCCCTTTCTGACGTAAATAATCAATAATCTTATTTTTAAGAATCGCAAAAATCCAAGTTTTAAATGCAGATTGATGCTTAAAATTATCAAGATTTTTGAATGCACTTAAAAAAGCTTCTTGTACTAAATCTTCAGCAAGATCGGCTTGATTTACTTGCAATTGTGCAAATGTCAGCATTTGAGTGCGAATTTGCTGAAGCTCAAGATCAGAAATAACATTCATTTTAACTCCTTTAAAACTTATGTAAGAAATGAAACCCACTTCCTTTAATAAACTAAGGTAGCTATTTTTACACTCAAAAAAGGAAATTTAAAATGAAAAATTTTACATTAAATCTGTTTCGCAAAGTTAAGAAAAATCTGGTGTTTAAGAAAAAAATAATTAAGACAAAAAACGAGCATTTTCGATTTAGATTAATACTAAACAAAAAATGCTCTTTTTAGATGCTAATTTATCCAATTAGATTAGTTGTGTTAGCCTTACCAAACCCAACCAGCTCCCATTTGATAGGAAATTTTACTGTTTTTGCCTGCATTTACGGCGATACCGCTTTTTAATGTAATATTCGCTTTTGGTGTGTAGCCTACACCAATCGCCACCGCATTACGGCTGCCATAACCGCCCACCGCAGCAGAAAAACTCGCTTTTCCGACCACTTGTGGCAAGACTAAACCAGAAAGTGCGTTAGCCGCCGCTAAACCACGTTCTAATTTGCTGTCTAATTTTCCTAATTTGCCATTTAGCTCGTTAAAATCTGATTGGAAATTATGCACTTGCGTTTGCAACGTGCCTAATTTGAGATCGGTATATTGATTTGCAGTTTGTAAAGTTTGTGTATCGCCATCATCCATTTATTTTTTATTTACTGCGTCAGTGTCTTTTTCGGCTGCTTTTACATTAGCAATGTATCTTTCTGTACCTTCTCTACCAAAAGAAACTTCATTTTCTCTTGTAGTTTCTGAACTATATCCTACAGCAATAGAGTTGTTATATTTAGCTTTTGCTTTGTTACCTAGAGCAATAGCATTTTCTACTTTATTAGTACCAGTTTCATTTTTAGCTTCACTTTCATAACCTATAGCATGTTATATGAACCTTCAACCTTATTTGACACCCCCAATACTGTATTATATATACCATCTTTGTAAGTCCTAAAGTCTTCGGCTTTTTTACTATTAATTGTATTATTCTTTAAATTACCAATGATCAGGCTATACGCCCCAAACTCTTTAATGCCGTAATTCGTACTAATTGAATTGTCACTCGCCGCAAAGGCTTGAGAAGAGATTAGCAAACTGCTGATAAGTTAAGCTGTCGTGGTTAGCTTGACAGATGAAAAGAAAAGATTAGCATTGCTTGCTTTCAGAATTGTAATAAAACATATTATATCCTCCTAGGATAAAACAAAAAAGAAGCGCGACTTTACGTTAAATAAATTGATATGTAAAGGAAATACAAATTTTTTCGTGCAAATTCCAATATTTAACTTTAAAATACTTGCCTCTGAACAAATATTCATTATAAATAAAAGTCACAATATTTATTTTATAAATAAAAAAGTGCGGTTAAAATCATCCGCACTTTTTAGTTCGTAGAAAGGAAAATTCAATGTTTAAAATGAAAAATATCACGCTTGCTTTGTTGATGTCTAGTGCATTAGTGGGATGTGCCAATATTGGCGATTCTTATCAAGCTAGCCTTGAAGATTACAAGCAATATGAAGAAATTACCAAGCAATATAATGTAAAAGAAAATTGGTGGTCGTTATATGATGATGCACAATTAAATCGCGTAGTAGAACAAGCATTAATAAACAACAAAGATTTAGCTAAAGCAGCCGTGGCGGTAAACCGTGCGCTTTACAGTGCAAATTTAGTGGGCGCAAATTTAGTGCCTGCATTTAATGGTTCAACTTCATCAGCAGCACAACGCCGAGTTGATATCAGTACAAACTCTGCCATTTCACACAAAGGTTCTTTAAATGTGAGCTATACATTAGATCTGTGGCAACGTTTGGCCAATACTGTTGATGCGGCGGAATGGTCGCACAAAGCAACTGCAGAAGATATGGAATCGGCTCGTTTATCATTAATCAATTCTGTAGTAACAACTTATTATCAAATTGCTTATTTAAATGATGCAATTAGCACAACCAACGAAACGATCAAATATTACACGGATATTGGCAATATTATGCAAACGCGTTTAGCGCAAGGCGTGGCTGATGCAGCCAGCGTTGATCAAGCACAACAAGCCATATTAACGGCACGTAATAACAAATTAAATTTTGAAACCCAACGCAAAACAGCAGAACAAACACTGCGTAATCTTCTCAACCTAAAACCAAATGAAGCATTAAATATCACGTTCCCACATATTATGAATGTGAAAACGGCAGGCGTAAACTTAAACGTGCCTGTGTCTGTAATTGCAAATCGTCCTGATGTAAAAGCAGCACAATTCCGTTTAAGCAGTGCATTCAAAAATGCCAAAGCAACTCAAAAAAGTTGGTTCCCAGAGGTTAATTTAGGTGCAAGCCTTTCTTCAACAGCAAGCACGGTTGGTACGGCGTTACATAACCCTGTGGCTGCTGGTACAGTAGGAATTAGCCTACCGTTCTTAAATTGGAACACCGTAAAATGGAACGTTAAAATTTCTGAAGCTGACTATGAAACAGCACGTTTAAATTACGAACAACGTATTACCACCGCTCTCAATAATGTGGATACCAACTATTTTGCCTTTACCCAAGCGCAAAGTACATTAAGTAATTTACAGCAAACCCATAGTTACAATCAGCGTATCACACAATATTATCGAAACCGCTATAATGCGGGCGTATCCGAATTGCGCGAATGGTTAGTTGCAGCCAATACGGAAAAATCATCACAACTTGCGATTTTGAATGCAAAATATCAAGTGCTACAAAGTGAAAATGCGGTATATAGCTCAATGGCGGGATATTATTTGTAAAAATCAAATTGGATTAATCTATAAAAAATCCCTGTTAAATTTCTTTAACAGGGATTTTGTTATTTAAATTAAACCTATTATTTTGTCGCTTCTTTCACTGCATCTACTGCTTGAGTTGCTTTTTCTGAAACCGCCTCTTTCATTTCAGTTGCTTTTTCTTTCATTTCGCCTACTTTTTCTGATGCAG
>NZ_KV833441.1:42206-85396 GCF_001837655.1 Haemophilus sp. HMSC071C11
TCGCCTACTTTTTCTGATGCAGCTTCTTTCATCTCACTTGCTTTTTCTGATGCTGCTTCTTTCATTTCGCCTACTTTTTCTGATGCAGCTTCTTTCATTTCACTTGCTTTTTCTGATGCTGCTTCTTTCATCTCACTTGCTTTTTCTGAAACCGCCTCTTTTATTTCAGTTGCTTTTTCTGATGCTGTTTCTGTTGCTGATTTAATTACTTCTTTCGCATCTTCCACTTTCTCTGCTACTTTATTTTTCACGTCTGTAGAAAGCTGCTGTGCTTTTTCCTTTACTTCAGTCATTGTATTAGCTGCAGCATCTTTTGTTTCTGATGCGACTGATGCTACAGTTTGTTTCGTATCCTCAACTTTTTGTTTTGCTTCTTGCTTATCAAAACAACCTGTCACGGCTAAAGCTGAACCTAAAACCAATGCTAATGTTAATTTTTTCATTATTTTCTCCATAGAATAATTTGATTATTACAAAGCCCTATTACTTTGATGCAGTTTAGTTTACGGGAATTTTCATAAAAAGAAAAACAGTAATAGTAAAATTTTACCTTTCTTTAAAAAGATTACTTTATAAAACAACATCTAAGATATTGATTTTTAATAGATTATATAAAAAACCAATAAAAATTTTATTTTTTGTAAAAAAAGAATAGTTTATTTTAAATAAATTACAGGAGATGCTTGATGCATCAATATTTCTGATTTATTACCATCCCATAATAATTGAGCAATAGTTGCAGGATAAAATGATATTGGATTTCGTTTTCCATACAGTTCAGCAACAATTTCTCCCACTAAGGGCAAATGGGAAACAATCAATACAGATTTAACGCCCTCGTCTTTTAGCACTTCTAAATAATCAATTACGGAATGCGCATGGCCATAAGGCGTAATCCCCTCCCAAATTTCAAATTTATTTTCTAATTCCAAATCAAACGCTTGATTAACTTGATGAAAGGTTTCTTGAGCTCTGACATAAGGGCTCACTAAAATACGGTCTAGTGAATTAATTACTAGCGTGCTTAAATGCTGTTTTAACCACTGCCCTTGTAAAAAAGCCTGTTTAGAACCATAAACAGTTAAATGGCGAGCTTTATCACTATTAGCCATTACTTCCGCTTCGCCGTGACGCATAATAAAAATGTTCATTTTGCTTTCCTAAAAACTTTATAAAAATAAACCGCACTTTACTAAGTGCGGTCAAAAATTAATTAATTTTTTTCACGGCTTCTGCAATTTCTTCTGCACATTGTTGTGCAAGTTCAGCATCTTGGCATTCCACCATAACGCGAATAAGTGGTTCCGTACCCGATTTACGCAATAAAATACGACCTTTACCTTCTAAGCGTTTTTCAACCTCTGCGGCAACAGATTTTACAGCGTCACTTTCAAGTGGATTATCCCCACCCGTAAAACGTACATTGATTAACACTTGTGGGAATAATTTAACCGCACTTGCTAATTCATTTAATGATAATTTATGCTGCGCCATCGCTGCCAATACAGCCAATGACGCAACAATGCCATCGCCAGTTGTATTCTTATCCGCAATGATAATATGTCCTGAATTCTCCCCCCCAAGCGTCCAATCATTTTCAAGCATTTTTTCCAATACATAACGGTCTCCCACGTTTGCACGTAAGAAAGGAACGCCAAGCATTTTCAACGCAATCTCTAAGCTCATATTACTCATTAAGGTGCCAACGACACCGCCTTTTAATTGACCTGATCGCAATGCTTCACGCGCAATAATAAAGAGAATTTGGTCGCCATCGACTTTATTTCCTAAATGATCGACCATCATAATGCGGTCGCCATCGCCATCATAAGCTAAGCCAACATCAGCTTTCATTTCAACTACTTTAGCTTGCAATGCAGTTACATCAGTTGCACCACATTTTTCATTAATATTCAAACCATTTGGATCCGTACCAATTTCAATGACTTCCGCACCTAGCTCTCTAAACACGTTAGGCGCAATATGGTAGGTTGCACCATTTGCACAATCTACCACGATTTTATAACCCTCCAAGCCTAAGTGTGCTGGGAATGTCCCTTTACAAAACTCAATATAGCGTCCTGCTGCATCATTAATACGGCTTGCTTTACCTAATTCGGCAGATTCCACACAATCTATCGGTTGCTCTAACATTGCTTCAATGGCTTCTTCAATTTCATCAGGTAATTTTGTTCCTTTTGCTGAAAAGAATTTAATGCCATTATCATAATAAGGATTATGAGAGGCTGAGATCACAATACCTGCTTCAGCACGGAAAGTTCTGGTTAAATAAGCAATAGCAGGTGTCGGCATAGGGCCGGTAAATGCAGCGGATAACCCCGCAGCGGCTAAACCTGCTTCAAGGGCTGATTCCAACATATATCCAGAAATTCGGGTATCTTTACCGATTAAAACCATTTTCGAACCTTGAGAAGCCAACACTTTTCCCGCAGCCCAACCTAATTTTAATGCGAAATCTGGTGTAATTGGGTAAGCACCTACTTTTCCACGTACACCATCTGTTCCAAAATATTTACGATTTGCCATAATAAAATTCCTTTAATTTTTTATCGTTATAAAACCATCAGGCATTTTCTGTTGCCTGCCAAACTTTGAGCATATCTGATGTTGCAGCAACATCATGTACGCGTAAAATTTTTGCGCCTTTTTGCACTGCAATAAGCGCGCCTGCCGCACTGCCAATTATTCTTTGATCAACAGGTTTATCAAGCACTGCGCCAATCATTGATTTGCGAGATAATCCCGCTAATACTGGATAGCCATTCTTACAAAATTCATTCAGATTTTGTAATAATTGATAATTATGCTGTACAGATTTACCAAAGCCAAAGCCCATATCCCAAATTAAATTTTCTTTTTTAATGCCAGCAGAAAGGCATTCATTAGTACGTTTTTGTAAAAAAGCCAATACATCTTGCACGACATTTTCATAATAAGGATTTGCTTGCATCGTGCGAGGTTGCCCTTGCATATGCATAATACAAACAGGTAAAGCCAGTTTTACCGCCGTTTCTAACGCATTCGGCTCTTGCAAAGCACGAATATCATTAATCAAATCCATTCCAACATTTGCCGCTTCACGCATCACAACAGCTTTTGAGGAATCAACAGAAATCCAGCAATCAAAACGGTTTCGCACCGCCTCCACTACTGGCACAACACGATGCAATTCCTCTTGTTCAGAGACTTCATCCGCATTCGGACGAGTGGATTCTCCACCAATATCAATAATTGTCGCCCCCTCTTCTAGCATTTTTTCAACTTGAAAAAGTGCTTTATCTAGACTAAAAAACTGTCCGCTATCAGAAAAAGAATCAGGCGTAAAATTAAGAATCCCCATAATTTGAGGCACGCTTAAATCAAGACATTTATTATTTGCGTAAAGTTTCATAAAGTGCGGTTAATTTTTAGAGTGATTTTGGTGGGCGATTATAGCGAAATACATCCAAGAACAAAATCATTAGGAAAAAATAAAGCCTTTCCGAAGAAAGGCTTTGATGAGTTAAACATTAAAATTGTCGGTATTTTCTACCGCACTTTCGGGCTTTGTATCATTCGTTGTTGAATTTGCATAAGCAGCCTGCTGAGTTTTCGGCTCTCCCCAACCTGATGGCGGTGTGACAGGTTCGCGATTCATCAATTGTTTAATTTGCTCTTCTTCAATGGTTTCATATTTGACTAACGCATCTTTCATCGCATGAAGAATATCCATATTGTCGATCAAAATCTCTCTTGCTCTCGCATAGTTACGATTTACAATTGCACGCACTTCTTCATCAATCGAATGTGCAGTTTCATCTGACATATGTTTCGCTTTCGCCATTGAACGACCTAAGAAAACCTCGCCCTCATCTTCTGTATAAAGAATCGGACCTAACTTTTCAGAGAATCCCCATTGCGTCACCATATTACGCGCAATATTAGTTGCGACTTTAATATCATTTGATGCACCTGTTGAGATATTTTCTTCGCCGTAAATCAAATCTTCTGCTAAACGCCCTGCATACAAGGTAGAAAGCTTACTTTCTAATTGTTTTTGGCTAATACTAATTTGATCGCCCTCAGGTAAGAAGAATGTCACACCCAAGGCACGTCCTCGAGGAATAATGGTCACTTTGTGAACAGGATCGTGTTCAGGCACTAAATAACCCACAATGGCGTGACCAGCTTCATGATAAGCAGTGGATTCTTTTTGCTTATCCGTCATAATCATAGTGCGACGCTCTGGCCCCATATTGATTTTATCTTTCGCTTTTTCAAACTCAAGCATGGTTACCGTACGTTTATTCACTCGAGCAGCAAACAAAGCCGCCTCATTGACTAAATTTGCTAAATCTGCACCAGAATAGCCCGGCGTACCACGCGCTAACGTCATTGCATCAACATCTTGCGCAACAGACACTTTACGCATATGCACTTTTAAGATTTGCTCACGACCTTTCACATCAGGTAAGCCAACAACTACTTGCCGGTCAAAACGGCCTGGACGAGTTAAAGCTGGATCAAGCACATCTGGACGGTTAGTTGCGGCAATAACAATTACACCGTCATTACCGCTAAAGCCATCCATTTCAACTAGCATTTGGTTTAAGGTTTGTTCACGCTCATCGTGTCCGCCGCCTAAGCCCGCACCACGTTGGCGACCCACTGCATCGATTTCATCAATGAAGATTAAGCAAGGTGCATTTTTCTTAGCCTGTTCAAACATATCACGTACACGTGATGCGCCAACACCTACAAACATTTCTACGAAATCAGAGCCAGAAATAGTGAAGAATGGAACTTTTGCCTCTCCCGCAATCGCACGAGCAAGTAAAGTTTTACCAGTACCTGGAGGCCCTACCATCAAAATACCTTTTGGAATTTTACCGCCCAAATTTTGGAATTTATTCGGATCACGCAAGAAATCAACGATTTCGCCCACTTCTTCTTTTGCTTCATCGCAACCAGCCACATCCGCAAAAGTCACCTTAATCTGATCTTGATTCAACATTTTGGCTCGGCTTTTACCAAAGCTCATCGCTTTGCCGCCACCGCCTTGCATCTGACGCATAAAGAATACCCATACACCAACAAGGAATAACATTGGGAACCAAGAAATTAAAATTTGGGATAAGAAACCACGTCTTTCAAATGGCGTGCCTTCCACTTTCACTTTTTTGCTTAATAAATCATCAAGCAATTTTTTATCTTCAAGTGGTGGCATTACGGTTGAATATTTAGAACCATCGGTTTTCGTTACCGTAATTTCATTGGCATCAAAACGTGCCGCTGTCACTTGTCCGTTGCTTACATCGTAAACAAAGGTTGTATAATCAGTAGAATTTTCTACCGAAGATGAATTGAAACTTTGGTATGCTGTCATCATAATGACTGCCACTACCACCCAAAGCACTAGATTTTTGACCATATCGTTCAAAGTCTAACCTACCTTTCCTAAGTTAAAAAATTTCGTCACAAGATACTACACATCATTAGCAATGAAAAGCTATCAAAGCAATTAACCTTTATAGCCTGTTGCCACAATATATACTTCACGAGATCGTCCACGTGATGCTTCAGGCTTACGCACTTTCACCACATTAAATAAAGAACGAATTTCTCTTAAATATTCATCAAAGCCTTCCCCTTGGAAAACTTTAACAACAAAACTTCCTTTGCTTGCCAAGACTTGTTTACACATATCTAAAGCAAGCTCGACCAAATACATTGCACGTGGAATATCCACTGATGGCATTCCACTAAAATTTGGTGCCATATCAGACATCACAACATCAACTTTATCTTCACCTACGCATGCTAATAAAGCATTCAAAACATTTTCATCACGGAAATCACCTTGTAGAAAATCAACGCCTACAATGGGATCCATTTCCAAAATATCACAAGCAATCACACGACCTTTGCCACCAATTTGGCTTACTACGTATTGTGACCAACCGCCTGGTGCTGCACCGAGATCGACCACGGTCATTCCCTGTTTAAATAATTTATCCGTTTGCTGAATTTCATCAATCTTAAAATAAGCGCGTGATCGCAACTTTTGCTTATGTGCTTTTTGCACAAATTGATCACTAAAATGTTCATTCAGCCAACGAGAAGAACTCGCTGAACGTTTTTTCTTTCCCATAATCTTCTATTTTTTGTAGTCGTTTCGCCTATATTTGGGTACAATCTGTCAAATTCAAGTCGAGGCTGATTGAAATCAATGAAAAACATTGAGAAAATCAACCGCTCTTTTTTATTAGGAATCCTTATGACAACCTTATCAACCAAACAAAAACAATTTTTAAAAGGTCTTGCACACCATCTTAACCCAGTCGTTATGCTTGGTGGAAATGGCTTAACCGAAGGCGTACTTGCTGAAATTGAAAATGCACTTAATCATCACGAACTCATTAAAGTAAAAGTTGCTGGTGCAGATCGTGAAACAAAACAACTTATTATCAATGCGATTGTGCGTGAAACTAAAGCAGCACAAGTACAAACTATCGGGCATATTTTGGTGCTTTATCGCCCAAGCGAAGAAGCAAAAATTCAGCTTCCACGCAAATAACAACAAAAGTGCGGTCATTTTTAACCGCACTTTTTTATTTAAATATAATTCACTTCAATAATATCAAACTCAACGACACCACCAGGCGTTGTAATATTAACGGTATCATCTAATTCTTTACCAATTAAACCTCGTGCAATGGGCGAGTTTACCGAAATTAAACCAGATTTAATGTCCGCTTCATCATCGCCTACAATGCGATAAGTGACTTCTTCATCAGTATTTGTATTTACAAGCACAACTGTTGCACCAAAAATCACTTTACCATTATTTGGCATTTTTGTGACATCAATAATTTGAGCATTACCAAGTTTACCTTCAATCTCTTGAATACGCCCCTCACAAAAACCTTGTTGCTCACGCGCTGCGTGATATTCTGCATTTTCTTTTAAATCTCCGTGCTCGCGGGCTTCTGCTATGGCTTTAATAATTTCTGGACGACGTACATTTTTTAAGAAATCCAATTCTTCTCGTAATTGTTCTGCGCCACGCACAGTCATTGGAATTTGTTGCATTGTTTTTCCTTTTACTAAATAAAACAAAAACCACAGTAAAATTCTAAAATCTTACTGCAGTATTATCAAAAATAAACTTGAAATGAGAAAATGATTTACTCAATTTCATTCGGGGCTTATTATTGTTCGTCTAAAAAAAAATAGCAACCATAACAAACCTAATATGAAAAAATTATCTTCAATTTCTACCGCACTTGGTTCCTTTTTACTTTCAGTGAGTTTTAGCCTTCCAACCTTCGCCAATATTAATGTTTCAGATTTAACACAAAAACTGCCTGAAGGCTCTAACGTAGGTTTCATCGCCAAAAATATAAATCAAAACCAAATTATTGCTGATTATAATGGCTCAACCTTTATGCTTTCTGCAAGCACACAAAAAGTTTTTACAGCCGTTGCCGCTAAACTTGCATTAGGCGATCAATTCCAATTTGAGACCGCACTTTTGAGTAATGGGAAAATTCAAAGTGGGAATTTAGATGGTCACTTAATCGTGCGTTTCACAGGCGATCCTGATCTCACAAGAGGTCAGCTTTATAGCTTACTTGCCGAATTAAAAAAACAAGGCATCAAAAAAATTAATGGCGATTTAGTATTAGATACCTCTGTTTTTTCTAGTCACGACCGAGGATTAGGTTGGATTTGGAACGATCTCACAATGTGTTTCAACTCTCCACCAGCAGCTGCAAATATTGATAACAACTGTTTTTATGCGGAACTAGATGCGAATAAAAATCCAGGTGAAATAGTAAAAATTAATGTGCCTGCACAATTTCCAATTCAAGTGTTCGGACAAGTTTATGTAGCGGATAGCAATGAAGCACCTTATTGTCAGCTCGATGTTGTTGTACACGACAATAATCGCTATCAAGTAAAAGGATGTTTAGCCCGTCAATATAAACCTTTTGGCTTAAGTTTTGCCGTGCAAAATACGGATGCTTATGCTGCCGCGATTATTCAACGTCAATTAAGACAATTAGGTATTG
This sequence comes from Haemophilus sp. HMSC071C11, assembly GCF_001837655.1. Taxonomy (NCBI): domain Bacteria; kingdom Pseudomonadati; phylum Pseudomonadota; class Gammaproteobacteria; order Pasteurellales; family Pasteurellaceae; genus Haemophilus; species Haemophilus sp. HMSC071C11. The sequence continues at coordinate 50,282 of NZ_KV833441.1, forward strand.
AGTTCAATGGCAAAGTCTTGTTACCCCAAAAACCACAACAAGGTCAGCTATTAGCGAAACATTTATCAAAACCATTACCAGATTTATTGAAAAAAATGATGAAAAAATCCGATAACCAAATTGCCGATTCATTATTCCGAGCGGTGGCATTCAATTACTATAAACGCCCCGCCTCCTTTCAATTAGGCACATTAGCGGTTAAATCCATATTGCAAAAACAAGGAATTCGTTTTGGTAATAGCATTTTAGCCGATGGTTCGGGTCTATCTCGCCATAATCTTGTGGCACCTAAAACGATGCTATCCGTTTTAGAATACATCGCCAAAAACGAAGATAAACTACATTTAATGGAAACTTTCCCCATCGCAGGTGTAGATGGCACGATCAGTGGGCGAGGTGGATTAATTAGCCCGCCATTAGTGAAAAACGTGATTGCTAAAACTGGTTCTTTGAAAGGCGTTTATAACCTAGCTGGCTTTATGACAAATGCGCGAGGGGAAAAAGTGGCATTTGTACAATTTATTAATGGCTACTCAACTGGCGATTTGGAAAGCAAAACAAAACGTGCCCCATTAGTACAATTCGAGCGTAATTTATATAACGAACTCTATAAATATTAAGGTGCTGTAGTAGATAACAACTAAAAATCCTATTTAGGTTAGAATAAACCAATGAGAAAAAGTCACTTAAGCCAGCATAAATAAAATAAACTCATTGAACTGTTTGCCGTAGGTGTCACAGCAAGAACAGCCAGTAAATTGGTTAATGTAAACAAAAATACAGCCACTTATTACTTTCATCGATTACGCTTACTCATTTATCAAACAAGCCCACATTTGGAAATGTTTGAAGGCGAAATTGAAGCCGATGAAAGCTATTTCGGTAGTACTCGAAAAGGCAAACGTGGGCGCAGTGTTGCAGGGAAAGTCGCGGTATTCGGGCTTCTCAAATGAAATGGCAAGGTTTATACCGTCGTTGTCCCTAATGCGCAATCAGAGACATTATTGCCAATTATCCGAGAGAAAGTTAAGCCTGATAGCATTGTGTATACGGATACCTTTCGTGGTTATGATGTGCTTGATGTCAGTGAATTTAGCCATTTTCGCATCAATCACAGCACGCATTTTGCTGAAAATCACAACTACATAAACGGAATTGGGAATTTTTGGAATCACGCAAAACGCCATTTACAGAAGTTTAATGGCATTCCCAAAGAGCATTTTGAGCTGTATTTAAAAGAATGTGAATGGCGTTTTAACAACAGTGAAATAAAATCTCAAATTTCCATTTTAAAACAATTAGTTAAGGGGAGTTTGGTCTAGTGATCTAGTACAGCCCCATAAAAAAGCCCTCGATATTCGAGGGCTTGATTTTTTACTATCGTAATAAAAATTAGCGACGTAAACCTAAACGAGCGATAGTGCTTTGGTATAAAGCAAGATCAGTACGTTTTAAGTAGTCTAAAAGTTTACGACGACGAGAAACCATACGTAATAAACCACGACGACCATGGTGGTCTTTTTTGTGCTCTGCAAAGTGAGTTTGTAAGTGGTTGATTTGTGCAGTTAATAATGCGATTTGAACTTCAGAAGAACCGGTATCTTTCGCATCACGACCAAATTCAGCAACGATTGCTGCTTTTTTTTCAGTACTTAGAGACATTTTTTACTCCTAAAAGGTAGTGTTGTTAATACATCATTCGCCGATCTCTAACTCAGCGATGACAAGGAAATCGCATTCTAACGATGAATAAGTTCAAATGCAAGATAAAGATTAAAGTTACCACACTTTTCATTATTAGAAGCGAATACCAGATCCAATCCCCACACCTAATCCTACACCATTACTTCCACCACCAGCACTAACACCACCACCCACAGTACAAGCAGCTAATATGCCTGATAATGCAAAAATAAAAAATATTTTCTTCATCATTTTTTCTTTATCAAGAAAATTTCAAATAAGCGATAAATCGAAATTAAATCTGTCTTTGCAATAGGTTTAAAAGGCAATAAAAGATAATAAACCCAGCTAAAACGTTGCAAAAATACGATCATATTTTGCCAATTTTTCGCTTCACAATGTGTTTGATAATACAACGCTACTTTTTGAATAAAAGTGTCCGAAATATCTTCTTCTCGACATAAACTATCAAAGAAAAATAACATATCCCGAATAACTACCCAATTTTGATTTCGGCTATTTGAACGAGATTCAAAATCAAGAAAAGTAACTTTCCCTTTATCCCAAGTAATATCTCGAATAGCAGGACGACCATGCACCAAATTTTTAGCATGCAAATCAATCAAAGCGAGACAAGCATCATAAATAATTAAAAATTTCTGTTGTTCATCTATATTTTTATTACATAGCCATTGTGATACGGTAAGTCCCACATTCTCTAAAACAAAAAAATGATCACTATAATAAGAGACTTTTGGCACTGGCGCATTTTGTTCAGCAAGCTTCAATAAAGTATATAATTCATTTTTAAAAGATTTTTTAGGATGGGGTTTTAATAATAGCCAAATACCTTTCAATTTTTCAGGTTGCTTCAACCAATATTTTTTTCCTTCATATTGAAAAGGATAAATTCGTTCATCTCGATGTTTTGTTACCAGTTGCTTCACATATTCTTGAAAATCATCATTTACCATCATATTCCCACTACTTTAGTATATTATTTATAATTTAAATAGAAATTAATTTAATATTTTCTATAATAACGTTTATTAAAAACTTTAAAATAAACTTTATTTACCACTAATAAAATTAAAAAATAACAAGAATATTATAGATATTTTAAAAATTTATTACAATTTAATAAGTAAAAGTGCGGTGAAAATCTAAGAAAAACTTTCACCGCACTTTTGTATGAATTAATAAAGAAAAATTAAAATGTTGAGGTATCTTGGAATAGTCCCACTTTTAAATCTGTCGCGGTATAAATAACACGACCATCTACTTCAACTTCACCATCAGCCATTCCCATAACTAGTTTACGATTAATAACTCGTTTCATATGGATTCGGTACACCACTTTTTTAGCTGTTGGCAAAATTTGTCCTGTGAATTTAACTTCTCCAACGCCTAATGCTCGCCCTTTTCCTTTGCCACCAATCCAGCCTAAATAAAACCCAACAAGCTGCCACATCGCATCCAATCCTAAACAACCTGGCATTACTGGATCGCCAATGAAATGGCAACCAAAGAACGGCAATTCAGGTTTAATATCAAGTTCGGCTTCAATGTATCCTTTACCGAAAGCACCTGTTTCTTCATTCATTTCAATAATACGATCCATCATCAACATTGTTGGCGCGGGTAATTGCGGGCCTTCTTTACCAAATAATTCGCCGCGACCTGACGCGAGCAAATCATCATAAGAATAGCTACTTTTTTTATTAAGTGTACAAGCGTTTTGCATTTCAGATTCCTTTATATATGATAAATCCAGTTTATAACTGATATATCTATTTTAAAATGAACGCAGTAAACTGTAAATAGCTAACACTTGTTCGCAAAACTTGTCGGAGCAGTCACTCTTAGAAATTATAGAAAAAAAGAAAAGCGAAAAAATGCTCGCTTTTCTCTATTAGGAGCGGAAAAAATGCCAAAAACTTTTTCGTTCAGAATCGGCACGTCCCTCAATACGACGTTGAATAAGACGAGATAAAGGCTCAGTTTTTTCTGTATAATCTTTGTTTTCATCTAACAAATCACGCCCAAATAACAATTCACAAGCCTGATAAATATCTTCCACAGGATAAATAAAAAACTCGCCATTTTTTACCGCACTTTTCACTTCATTAGACAAACTCAGTTGCTGAATAGTCGTCATTGGAATGATTACACCTTGTTTTCCAGTCAAACCGCGACGTTGGCAAATAGTAAAAAAGCCTTCAATTTTATCATTTACACCACCAACAGAATGAACAAGTCCAAATTGATCAATCGATCCTGTAATTGCGATATGTTGAGGCAAAGGCAAATCAGCTAAAGCGCTTGCTAGCACACAGAAAATCGCCAAAGATGCACTATCACCATCAATTTCACCATAAGACTGTTCAAACACTAATGAGGCAGAAAATGGCAATTGCGAGGGCAAATCTAAGATATTGGAAAGGCAAGCTTGCGCAATCATCATGCCTTTACCGTGAATATTTCCCGCTAGTTCATTTTTTCTTTCAACATCAATCACTTCCCCATCGCCAAATTGCACAATACAACTAATACGCGAAGGTTCGCCGAAACATACTGGCGTACCAGGATATTCAATTACCGAAAGCCCATTAATTTGTCCAACAATTTCGCCTTGCGTTTCGACATAAACTTGCTCGTTTAAAATATCGGCATAAGTTTGTTCTTTTAAGAAACCATATTGTGCTAATTTTTGTTGAAAAATACCCTCAAAATCCACCGCACTTAATGCAGTTTTTTCAGCAAAAGTTGAAGCATCCTGTAATATTTCTTTTAATTTGAGAGGAGATGCATTAATTAAAAAGCGATTTTCACTTTCACGAACTAATAATTGATAGAGTTTATTTAAAGCAAGAAAATCTAGCTCAATATTTTGCTCTTGAGCCATTTGTTGTACATAACTCGCCCAAGTTTTTTGTTCCTCCACTTCAGCTACAGAAATATAACTTTCAATTTCAGCATAATCGGCGAAAGAATAAAGATTTTCTTCTAACTCAGCCAAAGTGGCTAATTCAGTACGATTACCAAGTACAATCACTTTTAAGTTCAGCGCATAGCTTGGTATATCACAAGGTAAATTTTTAAATGGATGGGCTGAATACCAGTCAAAAGTCTGGGTTTGCAGAATTTGTTTTAATCGCCCCCATAAATCAAATTGAGATAACAATGTTGCCGCACTTAAAATCAAAACGCCACCATTAGCCTTATGCACCAATCCCGGCACTAATTGAATATCTTGTGAACTTGGATGAATCCGAAAACTACCGAAAAGCTGGAATTGATCGCAATACAATGCACTTAACGCCTCTCCTTGACTAGCAAAATTATCATCTAAAGATTTTGCTGGCTCAGTATAAACATGAGGAAAAGAAAAAGAGTCGCCCTGCTCTATCACATAATTTACACCAAAAATTGACCGCACTTTATGATGATTTTGCGATATAAAATTTTGTAATAACTCCGCATATTCAACAGGTTCGCCCACTTTCATCATTAGTAAGGAACGTGTCGGATGACGTAAAAATAAATCGATACCCTGTGTAGCATTCGGTTGTAACGCCCAGAAATCCACTGGTTCTAAAGGAAAATCTTGAATTACCAAATCAGGTTGTAATGCCTGCCAATTTAAAGATTGCTCAATAGCTTGTTGTTGAGAAAATAATGAACTCACGGCTGGTCTCTTTCTAGAAAAATTGACCACATTATCGCATATTTAATAGCCTTGTGAAAATCCACTAGAAAATCGGCATAAAAACACGTATATTAATGCAGTTACCACGTCACTCAATGATAAAAAATGAAATACCAAAAACTCGAAAATCAAGAATCAAATTGGAAATGGATTTACCTAATTCGTAAACATCGCGAAGGGGAAAATATTACTCGCTACGAAGAACGTAGTTTGCAAGAAGCTAAAGCCCAAGAATTATTAGAATCCCAAAATTATCCTTCACAAATTGAAGAATGGATTAAAAATCATCTTTCTCCAGCCTTACCAATTAAGCTTGATCAAGCCATTCGTGCCCGCCGTAAACGCTTTTTTAATGGAGAAAAACAACATACCAAGAAAAAATCCATTGATTTGGAATATGCTGTTTGGCTACGTCTTTCTAAATATTCTCGAAAAATGAAGATGACACTTTCGGAAACAATTACCTATATGATTGACGAAAGAGAAAGCAAGGCACAATTTGAAAATCAAATGGCAGCAATGAAAACCAGTTTGAAGAATTTATTAAAATAATCTTCCCCAAAAGTTATTTTAAATGGAGATTATCTGATTGATTTATCTTCCAAATTTACCGCCTTTTACTAATTTAAATCTTCCAATAATTTTCCCAATCCGCTCTGGCGTTTGACGGTCTGACGAATCGCTGTTTTCCATATTTTTTCATCGGCAAATACAGTGAGTTCTTTTTTCGCACGAGTGACGCCCGTGAAAACTAATTCTCGCGACAGTACTGGATTTACTTCTGTTGGAAGCACCATGACAGTGTGTTCAAATTCGGAACCTTGAGATTTATGAATCGTCATCATAAAAGCGGGTTCGTGCGCTGGAATTCGGTTTGTCAGCACTTCTCGATTGCCAAACCATACTTTGCCATTTGCCAAGCATAGTCCAATATCGCCGTTATAAAGGCGAACGTTATGATCATTTTCAGTAATCATAATTGGCTTGCCGATATACCAATCTTGTTCATTACGGAACCAAAGCAATTTTTGCTCTCGCAACGCTAACGCAATTTCTTTATTGAGATTTTCGACACCTAAATTGTTATTACGAAGTGCGGTTAAAAATCTCACAGAATTAAATTGCGCTTGAATGGCTTCGGCATAGGAAATGCCTTGTTCATTTTTAGCGTTAGGATCAATTTTTTGTTTACGTAAATCGTCCAACATTTTTAAGAAAGTGCGGTAATTTTCCACCGCACTTTTCACCACTTGATTGACCGCATCGCTTTCATCATTTAGGGCATTAAAGTGCAATTCTTGCGGATAATGGTCAAATAACTCAAGGCTATCGTCTGCTTTGCCTTTTTGAATGAATTCAGCCAATTTTCCAATGCCTGAATCTTTATCAAAACGGCAACTTTCTGTTAGATGGCATAAGCAATCACGTATTGGATTTGAACAATCGGAACCTTCTACTTTGTAGCCTGTTGTTGCTAGTAAGTATGCGACTTGTTCATGACTATAAGGTTGAGTAACAAATTGAGCTAATTCCCCCAATACAGCCCCCGCCTCAACAGAGGCTAATTGTGCCTGATCGCCTAATAAAATTAATCGGGTTTCGGGCTTTAACGCATTGATAAGTTTTACCATCATCGGCAAATCAATCATTGATGTTTCATCGACAACTAACACATCTAATTGCAAAGGGTTATGGCTGTTATAGCGCGTGTAATCATTAAAGGCGTTCACGCCCAGTAAACTATGCAAGGTGCTGGCTTTTTGTGGAATCGCATTGAAAAGTGAATGGGATACATTCATTTTTTCTTGCATAAAACCTAACGCATTTTTAATCGACTCTTCCAAACGGGAGGCGGCTTTGCCAGTCGGTGCAACCAATTTGATGTGTAATTTACAATCAAATAATTCTTGTAGAACGAGCAATAAACGCGTAACTGTCGTGGTTTTTCCTGTTCCTGGGCCACCCGTAATAATCGAAAATGGACTTTTAATCGCTGTCGCCACTGCCACTTTTTGCCAATCTGTTTTTTCCTGTTTTTCAGGGAAATATTTCTCTAATTTTTGATGAATTTCATCATAAGAAAAGGCTAAAGTGCGGTGTTTTTTTAAAGTGTTTTTTATATATTGCGCGATACGATATTCATCTTGCCAAGTACGATAGAAATACAACGCGCCAAATTGAAATACCATTGGTGCAATTTGATTGACGGGATCTTGCGTAAATGCCATATGCCCGCACAACGCATTTTGCCAATCTTCCACAGCTAAATAACCAATCTTTTCACGAATTTCAGCTAAATAGTCTTCTTCTGTAGTGCGATAAGCCAAGCCAAATAAATTATGTTCTAAATAGCGATCTAATTGGCTGCAAGTATTTCCCTGCGTATAACGCCAACTACAAAGTGCGGCTAATAATATAGCTAAATTTTTGATTGGTTCCGCATAATCCGTATGACATTGTTTATCAGCTATCAACTTAGCAAAATAATAATCACCTTGAGAAAGAATGCGCTGCTCTTTAAGTTTGTGTAATACAGATAACATTAAAACACCCCGTCTAATTCTGTGATTAATTCAACGCTTGGACGATCGTAAAATACGCCAGATTGTGGTTCACCGTTCATTCCACGTAAGAAAAGATAAAATACCCCGCCGAAATCTCGTGCATAATCGTAATGAGGCACAACGCTTTGTAAATAACGATGTAATGCCAGCGTATAAATTAAATATTGCCAATCATAGTGACTGTGTAACATTTCTTTTTTCAATGCCTCTTGATTGTAGTCAGCAAGGGTTGAACCTAAGAAATTAGATTTATAATCAATAAGATAATATTTTCCATTATGGCGGAAAACTAAGTCAATTGAACCTCTCACCATTCCTTGAATTTGCTCAAATTGAAGTGGCTCGCTTGGTAAATGATGATGGGCTTTCAATGTGCGATTAAACTCTTCAACATCAAAATGTTCCCAAATAGCCAGATAAAATGGCATTTCTTTAATGCAATCTTTATTTGCCAAATCAGCTAATGCTATTCCTATTTCATGAGAAAGTGGCGTATGTGAAATCTGTTGTAGCCAATTTTGTAGCGGCTCTGTAAAAGTTTCATCTAACTGTAAGGATTGTCTTAATTTGTCAATTTCTTCTATATTTGCTAAATCAGAAAAATAGCAATTTTCAAAATGGCGATGCAATGCAGTCCCGACTTGTTTACCTCGTGGTAAATCTAAAATATTTGATTCATTTTCGTTTAAAAGTGCGGTGGATATTTCAATAGCATTTTGACTATCGTAATCTTTTGCGTCATCAAAAACAGCGTGTTTTTTCTCCGCACTTTCAGCGAAATAATTTTGTCGGCGATGACCTTGTTCAATTGAAGTAAAACTGGTTATTCGCCAATCTTGCTCAATATTGCCCGTAAATTCTGCGGCTTTAAGCTCATCATTTTTTGTATTGATAGATAAAGCCGGAAAAGCCTCTAGATTTGGCTTAGTACAGATTTCCACATTATCTCGCATTTTTTCTTTAAAGGCTTGCAACAACGTCTCGGTATCTTTAGAATTCGACAAATTTATTTCCTTGCCTATTTCACCTTGGCTTAATACATAATGTAAGGCATTCCATTTTTTATCAAATTGTGCAGGCAACGCGAATGCCATTTGATATTTGGCACGTGTTAAAGCCACATAAAGTAAACGTAATTCTTCAGCAAAAGTTTCTTCACAAAGAGCGTTTAAATTGCGATTTTCTATATCCCATAAGGTTTCATCTCGTTCTTTAGAATAATAAATATTGATGTCTTTTTTACTTGGATCTTTGCTCGGCACAGCTAAAAATGGTAGCCAAACTAAATCATATTCTAAGCCTTTAGATTTATGGATTGTCACTATTTTTACCAACTGGCGTTCACTTTCTAAACGAATTTGAGCCTCTTGACGACCTTCGCCTTGAATTTGTTTTTCAAACCAACTGAGCAATGCCGATTCACTTTCGTGTAGCGTGGCAGCTTGTTGTAAAATTTCTGCCAAATGTAGGAAATCCGTTAAATCTCGCTCGCCCGTGGCTTGGCTTAATAAGCGTTCTGAAATGCCTTGCTCCAATAAAATTTGATGTAACATTGCCAATATTCCTTGGCGTTGCCAAGTTTGTTGGTATTGAGCAAAACTATCTGCCCAACGTTGCCAATCTGCTTCATTTTGCTGAATTTGATGAATATCCGCTGCATTTAAGCCAAAAAGTGCGGTCGCAATCGCGTTCAAAATTGGACGTTCTGCCACATTCAAACAGGCTTTAAGCACCCAAGCTAATTCTTTCGCAACATTGCTATCAAATACGCTATTTTGATCAGAAAGATAAACTGACGCGATCCCTAATTTTTGCAATTCATTTTTTACTAAAGCCGCTTCATTTTTATCACGCACTAATACGGCAATATTTGCCGCTTGCAATGTTTTACGAGTATCTTCATTTTGAAAAACTGCCTGATTTTCAGCCGCACTTTTTAGCCAATGTTGAATAGAAATAGCACATATTTTTGCCATTTCAGTTTTATTCACTTTGTCACTTTCAGTTAGATAAAAACGATAAGCTGGTTCGGCTTTGCCATTTAAATAAAATCGCAGATGATCATCACGAGAATCAACAGCAGTAAATTTAATATTTTGATAAATAAATGGCGATTGAGGAAAATCGAATAAAGCATTTACACCATCAACCAAATGCTTCTCTGAACGATAATTTTTAGTGAGTTCAAAGCGAGATTGGGCTTCGTCTGAGGCTTTTAGATAAGTAAAAATATCTGCGCCACGGAAACGATAAATCGCCTGCTTCGGATCACCAATCATAATAAAACCAGTATTTTTTTCGGGATTATCACGATAAATTTTTGAAAAAATAGCGTATTGTTGTGAATCCGTATCCTGAAATTCATCAATCATCGCAAAAGGATATTGGAAACGAATCATTTCCGCTAATTCATCCCCTTGCGCATCTTGCAGGGCTTCACAAAGCAAACGCAATAAATCATCAAAGGATTTTTCTTGATGATTTAGTTTATAGTCTAAAAGTTTTTGTTGTAAGCCTTGTCGATAATGATAAAGAGTGAGTTTGCTTAGTAAATCTGGTGTCATTAAGGCATTAACGCGCTTTTCAAGCTCTGCAAAAATCGGGGAATAAAAAGGCGTTGCGGTTTTTTTATCTTTATTTTTATCCGTTGATTCTTCGCAATTTTTCTCAATAGATGATTGTAGGAAATAGTCTTTCAATGTGGTATTAATTTGATAATCTCTAGGATTATTTGACCATTGATTGATTTTATTAATCCAATCCCCTAAACGCTTTACTTGGTACTTTTTACGATTTAACGATTTCAACTGATCTTTTGGATAATCTTTCTCCAGTTCATTGGTAATAATCGCTAAAATTTCATCCGCACTTTCTAACCAAAATGCCTTTAATTCATTCAACGCCTTTTGATAACCACCAAGATATTGCGGTAAAAAGATTTGTATTGGTACAGATAACGCCTGTTTATTTTCAATCTCCACCTGCAAATCTTTACCTAAATCCGCTTTCAACAAAGACAACACCTTTGCTGGTGATACTAATTCTGTCGCGATAAAATTCGCAGATTCAAAATCCAACGGATAAAAATGCTCTCGCCAAAATTCATTAGCAAAACGAACTAATAAATCAGATTGATCTTTTATTAATTCTAAATTGAAATGAATGCCAGAATGGAAAGCATATTGCATCAACATACGGCGACAAAAACCGTGAATGGTATAAATCGCCGCCAGATCCATATTTTGTTCAGCTAACTTTAAGCGATGAATTGCCTCAAAAATATCTAAATTATCACAAAGTGCGGTAAGAAATTCATCATTTTTAAATGCGGATTTATCTTGGGTTTTAGCAAAGGCAGTGAGTTTATTAATCGCATCTGTTATACGCTCACGAATTTTTTTCTTGAGTTCTTCTGTTGCCATTTCCGTAAAGGTTACCACCAGAATTTCTTCCACATTTAATGGACGTGAAAAATTATTTTCTCCCGCCTTTAATAAAAGTCGGAGATATAAAGAACCAATAGTGTAGGTTTTTCCCGTACCAGCAGATGCTTCGATTAAGCTAATTTGATTTAAAGGTAGCGTGATGGGATTCAGTGGGATTGTTTCGGCCATAGATTTTAACAGATGAGAACTAATGGCATCATTTTACAAAATTTGAAGTCACAAATGCAAAAAAAGGACGCTTTTCAGCGTCCTAATTCTTCTTTATCTAAACTTTAAAAAATTAAAGTGCAGATTTTGCTTTTTCAACTAATGCAGCAAACGCTACTTTGTCGAATACAGCGATATCAGCAAGAATCTTACGGTCGATTTCAACAGATGCTTTTTTCAAGCCGTTGATGAATTTGCTGTAAGATAAACCGTTTTGACGCGCTGCAGCGTTGATACGTGCAATCCATAATTGACGGAATTGACGTTTACGTTGACGACGGTCACGATATGCGTATTGACCAGCTTTGATCACCGCTTGGAAAGCAACGCGATACACGCGTGAACGTGCACCATAATAACCTTTAGCAGCCTTAAGAACTTTCTTATGGCGTGCTCTTGCAATAACACCACGTTTTACACGAGCCATTATTTAATCTCCTATGTAATATTTTTCTAAAATGAACTAATCGTACGTTTTGCTTAAATAACGGCTTATGCGTATGGTAAGCAAGCTACTACTAAAACTTGGTCTGCTTTCGCAACCATTGATTTATGACGTAAATGACGTTTACGTTTAGTTGTTTTTTTAGTCAAAATATGACGTAAGTGAGATTGTTTACGCTTGAAACCACCAGAAGCAGTTTTTTTGAAGCGCTTCGCTGCGCCGCGTACTGTTTTGATTTTAGGCATTGTTAAAATAACTCCGCATTTTTCGTTTAAAACAACATAATCAGGCGAACTTATAAAGTTACTTGGAAGCACTGATCATTTCCATCATAAGGCAAATTAAATTGCCTTTTCAAAAGCAGTTAGGCTGCGTAGTGTGCCTAACATGCAGTTGTCTTTTCATTTAAGTCAAACTTAAACAAAAAGATTTGCTGAAGAATCTCAGCAAAATTCTTATTTTTTCTTCGGTGCTAACACCATTACAGCCTGACGGCCTTCTAATTTACCTGGTGCAGATTCAACCACTGAAATTTCAGCTAAATCATTTTTTACGCGCTCTAATACATCTAAACCGATGTCTTGATGAGCCATTTCACGACCGCGGAAACGCACGGTAATTTTCGCTTTGTCACCGTCTTCTAAGAAACGGATTAAGCTGCGTAATTTAACTTGATAGTCACCTTCGTCTGTGCCAGGGCGGAATTTAATTTCCTTAACTTGCACAACTTTTTGTTTTTTCTTTTGTTCTTTAGCGGTTTTACTTTTTTCGTAAAGGAATTTACCGTAGTTCATAATGCGACAAACCGGCGGCTCTGCATTTGGGCTAATTTCAACAAGATCAAGCTCTGCTTGTTCTGCCATTTCTAGGGCTTGTTGAATAGAAACAATCCCTGCCTGTTCACCATTTTGGTCAATTAAACGAACTTCTTTTACACGAATCTCTTCATTGATACGGTTTGGGCGATTTACTGCCGGTGCTTTTTTTACGGTTTTAATAATCGTATTCCTTCTATTGGTTAATAGTAAAAATCTTTTCGCTAAAAATAAAAGATTTCAAATTTGTTGCCCGCGAGAAACGAGCAAAATCCCACGAATTCTATAGTATTCACACCACTTATGCAACAAAATTTAGCCTTTAAGCGAAATTTCCACGCTTAAACTTTCGCCAAATTCAAGTAAGTGATGAATGCGTGCAGTTTCTAAGCACAACATCGTTTGATAGCCAGTTTCACTCATTCCACTCGTCTTTTTGTGCCAAGGATTCCAAAGGACAAATTGACTTGCATTATGATGATGCAGTGCAATTGTACGATTGAAACTTTTATCTAGGATTTGATTCTGCATGTTTTCTGCGGAATAAACGCAATCAACATTTTCAGAAATGTGACGCGGTGACGGAACATTTTCTTGTTGTTGGTTTAAGCTATTAAAACAAGTTTCAGGTAAACCTTGTACTTCCACTTGATTAATATCCCCAATATTAAAATAGGTATGTAATGCTGCTTGGGCTGATTCTTCGCCATAATGGGTAAAAGTTAAATGACATTTGTCTGTAAATACCATAGCAATTTTCGCTTCGATAATATTTAAATCAGAAAACAACTCAAATTCTAACCGCACTTTATGGGCTGAAATATCATAATGGCTTAACTGCCATAAACGAATACGAGCTGTGCCGTGCGCAGGTTGTTTTACGCCACCAAACCAAGGATAGCAAATCGGTACACCACCACGAATAGCATTGCCATTTTTGAATGGCTCTACTTCACTTAGCCATAATACATCTTGCTTCGCATTTTGCGGTTTCCAACTGATAAGCTGTGCCCCTTGCAGGGAAATTTTTGCTGTTCCAACAGCGTGTTTTAGATAAAGAATGGGAATATCATTATGTTGAACAAGATGAAGTTCTGGTGTCAGTGTTTTTAGTAATGTTGTTTTCATGTTTATTCCTATTTTAAAAGATAAATAAGGTGCAGAGATAACAAAGGGCGTATCAGATACGCCCTTAATCTACGACTTTGATTAAATTTCGTCAATAATTCGATAAACCCAATTTTCCAGTGGGTCATTCAGACGTTTCATCTCTGCACGAATTTCTTCCAACATCTCTTTTTTGATTCTGTTATATTGAGGATCATAAAACAAATTGTGCATTTCTTCTGGATCGTTACGGATATTGTAAAGTTCGCAAACATCAGTCGCATTAAATACGAGTTTGTAATCTTTACGACGCCACATACGCTGTTCAAAATACACAAAATGCCCCGCAAGCTGACCAAGTACACCTTTTCGTTGGTTATCTTGGTGTTGGCGCATAATCGGAAGAATGCTCTGCCCTTCAAAACTTTCTGGCACTTTTTGATTGGCTAAATCAAAGACTGTTGAAGTTAAGTCGTGAAGATAAACAAGGTTATCATCTTCTTGATTTACACGATCAGAGTTTGGATCTTTGATAATCATCGGAATGTTGTATGGCTGTTTAGAACCCTATCCGCCTTGTCGTTGCAGAAAACGCTGGTTTCACTTCACATTCCCCTTGTAGTGCCATCAGCCAATCTTGCACCTTGTGAAAAGGGGAAAATTGGTGACGACGAGCCACTGCAGCAAAATCCCCTGGTGTCAGCAGATTAAGCGATTCAATCTGACTTAAATCCTCTTCCGATAACAACGGCAATCCTAAAATTTCTGCTTGTTGTTTAGCAAAATCTAAGCGTTGTTTGAGCGTTAAATAATCAAACTTCAATTTTAAATCAAAACGGCGTAAAGCTGCGTGATCAAGAACCTCAATTAAATTTGTTGATACCACCATCAGGCCCTCAAAGCGTTCAATTTGTGTTAGCATTTCATTCACTTGCGAACGCTCCCAGCTTCGATTTGCGCCTTCTCTAGAAAATAAGAACGTATCTACTTCATCTAGCACCAATATTGCATTATCGGCTTTCGCTTGTTCAAAGGCTTGAGCAATATTTTGTTCTGTCCCGCCCACATAAGGATTAAGTAAATCTGAGCCTTGTCTTAGCAATAGCGGCATGTCCAACTGTTCCGCAAGCCACGCTGCCCAAGCAGTTTTTCCTGTTCCCGGCGGGCCATAGCAACAAATTCGCCCTTTTTTCGACCGTTTTAACCCTTCACTAATACGATGAATATTGTCGTTACAAGCCACATAATCCAAGTTGTAGTCGGCTTTGCCTAAAACAAGCGGTTCAATTTTCGGTTTATTTTGCGATTTTAACGTTTGATTAAACATCATGAGCAAAGTCTCAGCAAAATTTGATGTATTGAGTTCCTTTGCCACCCGAATTGTGCGGCTTAAAATCGCCGGCGTTAATGACCGCACTTTAGCAAAATGCTGCACATAGGCCGGACTTAATTTTCCCTCAGTCAGTTGCGTAATCAGTGCTGACTTATTTTTCAACGGCAAATCTGGCATTTCTAAAATAAAATCAAAGCGGCGTAAAAAAGCAGGATCTATGCCCGAAACAGAGTTAGATAACCAAATCATCGGCACGTTATTGTTTTCCAATAACTGATTTGTCCACGCTTTATTTTTTTGTGCAACAGAACGCTCCATAAACGAGCCGTTAAACACATCTTCAATTTCATCAAAAATTAAAAGCGCCTGCTTGCCGTTCAATAGCGTTTGAGCAAGACGACTGTAGTTCAGGCGTTGCTCTGCCTCCACAACATCTCCGTCAGAATCCATGTAAGTAATGTTATACGCCGAAATCCCCAACGCCTGTGCAAGCAACCCGGCGAATTCTGTTTTACCAGTGCCAGGCACGCCATAAATTAAAAGATTCACGCCTTTTCGATGATGTTTTAGTGCTTGTTGCAAATAAGTCAACATCATCTCTTTCATGCCGGCAATATGGTCAAAATCATCCAGTTGCAGACTTGGCACTTGAGCGACTTCCGTACAAGATTTTAATAGGACGTTTTCGTTTAATGGTTGTGTCACAAATTCATCAAAATCTAAGGTTTCGCCCCAATCTAAATAATCATGCACACTATCGGGGCGATAATCGCGATCAATCAGGCCATAAGCATCGAGTTTACTGCCTTTCTTTAAGGCAGATAGAATCTGATTTTTCGGCTGTTTAAGTAAATCCGCCATGATCGCAGCCGTTCTTTGTAAATCCGATTTCGGCAAGTAGCCAAACAAATCTCGCATAGCTCCTTCACTACGTAAATGCATGGCAAAGCGGAGAAGTTCCTGTTCAACGGGATTCAGTTGCAAAAATTCTGCCAACGTTGCCAAATTTTCATACGCCTGTTTCCATAACTCAGGTAAAAGTGCGGTGGATTTTTGGAGTTTTTTATACCGCTCTTTTAAAAGCCGACGAGCAACCGTGCGTAAATTTTTATCATTCTCTAATTCTTCAGGCAGCCCAAATGCACTGGCAATTTCATCACTTCGCCAGCTAGTCTCCCGAAACACTTCGGAAAAACCTTTATGCTCAAATAAAACTTTAAGCATCATATTTTCAGTATAAGAAGACACTGTCGGTGGGTTTAATTTATATTCAGACATAAAAAAATACTCCTTACTGGGTTGGTAAGGAGTATTTTAGTGAGTAGTGCGACAAAAGGTGTCGTTAAGGATAGTTTTAAGAACGTTTGTTAATCAACCATTCAACTAAACCAGCACTAATTACAAGCTCTGCCATTTTTCGGCCATTTACAAGCTTAATTCCTTTAGCTTGATATTGTTTTTCATCTATGTTTTCTAAACCAGAATGATATACGTAATACATTTCTGAATAACCATAGTTTTTATATTCACTTTCAAAGTTCGAAACATATTCGTCTAATTGTTTAATATCCGTATCTGACTTAATTTGCACAAATACTCTCTTCTGCGTTGAAGACGAATACAAATCAAGATCTATTCCTTTCTCCGTTTTACCTAAAACAGAGTATCGTTGCCATCCTAATTTAGAAAAAACAAGATCCGTTAAAAGTTCAAAGTCACTCCACCATAAACCTTTAATTAATTTTTCAACTGATTTAATTAATGTTTCATACGCCTCTTTCGCTTCTGTAATTTCCTCAATAACTTCACCATTTATACGACGTATTAAATAGTCCTCCATCTCAACACCACAAATCGTCCCTCTATAGGCTTGGACCTTTGTTACTCTACCATCAAGATTATCGACTAAAAGCTCTTTACCGTTAGCATCAACGCAAGACCAATTCCCATTGTTACTAATAACTTTTCTTGTTCTAGAACCATCGCTTTCCTCAACAACCTCTTTACTGCAAAAAGCCCAATATAATTTACGTCCAAAGAAGGTGATCCAAAGTGTATCTTCCCCAAGTTGATAAAAATCTTGAATTTGTCTCAAGTGATTTGAAACAGTTCCTGTATGGTCACTCCAATAAGTTTTACAATATTCAATACAACTATCCCATTGATTATTCAAACATTCTTTGTGAATCTCTGATGTAGATTCATAGCCAAGACGAATCGTATTTTTTGTACTTGCTGTACTATTTTTATCAATACAATCTTTTTCCCAACATCCTTTTATGCCTAATTTAATAAAACGAATATTAGTAGGTTCAATTTTTTCAAACATAGTTTTTCCTTATTTCTAGTTAAAATTCACCGAATTATAGATAATTGAGCAAAAAAAAAACAATTTAAACATATTTTTTACTCAATAATAGAATGACAACAAACTACCGACAAATCATCCGAAAACGATTGCTTCTCAATCATCTTGCGGCAAACCGTAAGGCGATATTTATCATCGGGATATTTCTGCCAAATTTTTTCGCGCATTTCATCTGAAAGCCCGTCGGTCAAGCCGTCAGAACAAAGTAATAAACTTTCCCCTTGCTGAATTTCAATTTCTTGATAAAAAATTTTATCTTGAAATTCGGAATAATCGGCGACTAAACAAGAAGAAACGCCGCCATAAATCGTGGCAAAATCTTCTTCTTTTTTATCGGGGAAATCAGTCAATAATTCAGAAAGAATAGAATGATCTTGGGTGATTTGTTGCCATTTTCCTTGGGCATCAATTAAATAAGCACGACTATCGCCTACGCTGAGAATTTTCGCTTTACGGGTTATTTGATCAATTTCGGCAGCCACAAATGTGGTCGCCGAACCAAAATAATCCTCAGCTAATTCTGCTGATAAACTGGATTGTAAATCGTAGATCGTTTGACGGTTTATACTTTCCATTTGGCTTAATAATTGCATAGCCAATTTGCTCGCTTTTTCAGGTCGGTTGCTATTAGAAATACCATCTGCCACGCCCACAATAAAGTGCGGTCGGTTTTCAAGGCGTTTTTCAGCCGTTTTGAGTTTATATTGAAACACCGCCTCGCCATTAAAAAGGGCATCTTGGTTGCGTCGCTTGTTGCTGCCAATTTGTTGGCAAAAGGTAATTTCGCAAAAATTTTCCATTATTCAACCGCTTGTTGAGAAGGATTTAGAAGGCGATCAATCGCTTTTAGTGCATCTAACGCTTTCATTTCTAGACTTAAAAAGTGCATTTTCGGCACGCCTGCATCTTGTGGGTTAATACGGATACCCCCCCCTTTTTTGCTTTCGCCGTACGTTCAGAAAATCGACGCACAGTTGGAATGGCTTTTCCTGCTCCCAGTTCGATAACGACGAGATTTTGCACTTCTTTTAACCACGATTCTAACCGCACTTTTTTAAAATCCTGATATTGACTTGCATAACTCCAATCATTAAACATTAGTACATTTTGACGAGCAAAGCCCCCACAATAAGGACAATGTGGTTTTTCACTGGTTAAACATAAGTTTTCATTATCCACGACAGGTTGAAAACTTGATGCAGACCAACTTAATCCTCGACAATTATTGACACATTGAAGACGCTCCAAAGTACCATGTACTTCATAAACATGGCTATCATTAAAACCAGCCTTTTGAAAATGCCCATCAACATTACTGGTAAAAACAAAATATCCATGAGGTTTATCTCCCGCCCAGCATTTTAAAATCTGATACCCTTCGTGAGGAAGAGTATTTCGGTATTGAACTAATCGATGCCCATAAAACCAATAGGCTAGTTCCTGATTATGCTTATAAGCTAGTGGCGTTGCGATCTCTTCAAAAGATATATTATGTTCTTTAAACATAGGATAAGCATTCCAAAATCCGCCAACGCTGCGGAAATCGGGAAGCCCAGAATCCACGCTCATACCCGCACCAGCTGTAATTAAAATGCCATCCGCTTTGCGGATAAGTTCCACTGCATAATTCAAATCATTTTTCATAATACTTTTCTCTGCCCATTTTTCATTGATGAAATAATACCCGCTTGTTCCAACTGTTCTAAAATTTGCCCAGCTCGATTAAAACCCAACATAAATCTGCGTTGAATCATTGAGCAAGATGCAAATTTTTGTTGTTGCACATATTTTTTTACATCCTCAAAAAGTGGATCTCTTGCCATAATTACTTTCATTGCCATTATTTGCTCCTTTTTCTTAATTAAAGGCTTTATAAATATGTAAGAAGTAAAGAATTTCTCTTTATGGAGAAATTATATGAAAGGAAGCGACAACTTGTGTCGTTTGTGAATATTGAAAGCGGTTATTTTTAGAAGATTTTTTGCAAATAAGATGCTCTGTATTGCAATATGCATATTTATCTGGTTATATATACATGTTAGTTATTAAGGAAAATAATATGAATAACCAAAACCCGATTGAAATTTACCAAACTCAAGATGGCACAACGCAAGTGGAAGTGAGATTTGAAAATGACACCGTTTGGCTTTCCCAAGCGCAGATGGCTATGTTATTTGGTAAAGATATTCGCACCATCAATGAGCACATTACCAATATATTTGATGACGAAGAACTTGAGAAAGAATCAACTATCCGGAAATTCCGGATAGTTCGCCAAGAAGGTAAACGCCAAGTCAATCGTGAAATTGAGCATTATGATTTAGATATGATTATCTCTGTTGGCTATAGAGTAAAATCTAAACAAGGCATTAGTTTCCGCCGTTGGGCAACTGCACGTTTAAAAGAATATCTGACTCAAGGCTATACCATTAACCAAAAACGTTTACAGCAAAATGCTCACGAATTAGAACAAGCACTTGCGCTTATTCAAAAAACGGCAAATTCATCGGAATTAACGCTAGAAAGCGGTCGCGGATTAGTGGATATTGTCAGCCGTTATACGCATACGTTTTTATGGCTACAACAATATGATGAAGGTTTACTTGCCGAACCACA
The DNA here is from genome assembly GCF_001837655.1 of Haemophilus sp. HMSC071C11. Lineage (NCBI taxonomy): Bacteria > Pseudomonadati > Pseudomonadota > Gammaproteobacteria > Pasteurellales > Pasteurellaceae > Haemophilus > Haemophilus sp. HMSC071C11. The sequence continues at coordinate 70,575 of NZ_KV833441.1, forward strand.
AACACAGCAAGGCGGTACATTACCGACTTATGCTGAGGCTTTTTCTGCACTAGCAGAGTTAAAATCACAGCTGATGACAAAAGGTGAAGCAAGTGATCTCTTTGGACGTGAACGAGATAACGGCTTATCTGCGATTCTAGGTAATTTAGATCAAAGTGTATTTGGTGAACCTGCTTATCCAAGCATTGAAGCAAAAGCGGCGCATTTACTTTATTTTGTCGTCAAGAATCATCCTTTTTCAGATGGTAATAAACGTAGCGGCGCATTTTTATTTGTAGATTTCTTACATAGAAATGGGCGTTTGTTTGATCATAATGGATACCCAGTTATCAATGATACTGGGCTTGCCGCGCTCACTTTATTAGTTGCTGAATCTGATCCGAAACAAAAAGAAACGCTTATTAGGCTTATTATGCATATGCTTAAGCAAGAGAAAAAATGATAAATAGCGACCGAAGTCGCTATTTGTTTAAAAAGTGCGGTCATTTTTCTATGAGTTTTTGGTGTTCTCTAATAACTCTGCCACCACTTTTGGCACACCCTCGCCTGCTTTTTCTTTGATTGCAATAACTTGCTTACGAACAAATCCTGTATTTGGGTTAGGATCAATCAGATAAATTGGCGCTTTTCTTGGGGCTTCATTGACTAAGCCATTGGCTGGATACACTTGTAAAGAAGTGCCAATCACTAACACAACATCTGCTTGTTCCACAATATCAACCGCTCGTTCTAGCATCGGCACCATTTCACCAAAAAAGACGATGTAAGGGCGCATTGGGTGTCCATTTGGATCTTTATCTTCTAATTTCTGATCACCAAAACAATCCACAATATAACTTTCATCAAAGCTACTGCGAGCTTTATTTAATTCACCGTGTAAATGCAACACCTTCGAGCTGCCGGCACGTTCATGTAAATCATCCACATTTTGCGTGATGATTCTCACATCATAGGCTTTTTCTAGTTCAACTAAGGCGAGATGCGCAGCGTTTGGCTTAGCTGCTGCCGCATTTTTACGGCGTTGGTTATAGAAATCAAGCACTTTCGCACGGTTCTTTTGCAAGGCTTCGGGCGTACAAACTTCTTCTACTTTATGCCCTGCCCACAAACCATCTTCCGATCTAAAAGTTGGAATTCCACTTTCGGCACTAATGCCAGCTCCCGTTAATACCACGCAAATTGGTTTATTTTTCTCTGTCATTTTTCAGGCTCCTTTTATTAGCAAACTGTTCTGTACCAAAATGAACATGCTCGCCTTGAAATTTGCCAGCACCATTTTTAGTGCGATCATCAATTAAATAATCACCTTGGTTGAGATTTTTATGATGGGATAAAATCAATCGTTTATATAAGGCTGAACCTTTTTCTTCACCGAAATAATGTTGAATCCATTTTACTTTATCACTCCAAGCAGAAGGATTATGCCAAGGCGCAGTAGAAAGCACATAAATATGATATTTTTTCATCAATTTATGCACCGCAGAAATCGCATTCGGCATAGGTTCCATTAAGCTAAAAATGCCCTCGACTTCATCATATCGACCTTCATATTCTCGCTTGGTTTTATCATCTAGTTTTGCAATACCTGATGGAAAATCTACCATCACATTATCCATATCAATATAAACAATTTTCTTCATTTTAATGCCCTCTCTGTTGATGGCTTAATGATAAAAGATGAAGCGACAATTTATGTCGTTAGGCATTTTCGTCTAAATAAGTGCGGTCAATTTCTTGGTAATCTTCACCAAAATGGGCTATCCACCATTCCAGCATAGCGCTCTTAATCACGGTAGCGGAAATTTCATATTCAGTGCCACAATCTTTTACTGTTTGATCCATTGATAATGGTGTTTCTGTTAAAAATCCACCAATATCTTTATTAATGCGGAAAGTTAATCGAATTTTTCGACCATAGGTAAAACCAAACTTTTGGCTTTCTACATAAGATTTCAAATTAAAATCAGGGCGTTCAAATATCATTGTACTCACTGTTACCTTAAGCAAGCGATGCAAAGCAAGGTGTAAAATATCGCCATTCTCATATTGTGCGACTAAATAGCTACTTGGTCCTTGTTGAACCAAAGCCAATGGCTTGACCTGTGCCTTATGTTCTTTACCGTGAATACTCCGATAATGCACCTGTAAAAATCGATTTTGATAAAGTGCGGTACTAATTTGAGAAAAAATTTCTGGATTGATTTTGGCAGGTAATAACGGCTGACTAGTTGGTGCAATAGCAACTTTATTAAGCCATTCTGCCCCTGATTTTTTATGGCTGTCATAAACCAAATTATATTCGGCCTGTTGAAAGAACGCCTCCATTGAGTTCATAATGCTAGAAGGCAAAATGCCATTGAGATATTGTTTAGCAAGCATAAGCACAAGTGATTGCTGTTCATTTAAAATCGGTAAATCCAAGCCTTTAGCATTTGATTTCCATCGATATCCATAAGGTTTATCACGCATATCTCGCTCAATTTCAAACTGTTGAGACAAACTTTCTAGCAGGCGTTGGATTGAACGAATATCACGTTGAACACCAATATCAGCAAGTTTTTGTAAGATTTCTTCTGCGGTAATAAAACGAGTTTTTGGAATAAGGCGTAAAATTTCAAGTTGAATTTGAAGTGCGGTTAAGTTTGAGGGCATTTTTATCTCCCTAATTTGAAAAAAATCATTATAAAAAATGCTGGAAAATTCCAGCATTATACTTTTTAAATCCGTCTGACTTGCCAGAAGGCTTTCGACCAATAAGGGTTATTCATTGAAGAATAGACGACTCCCCCTCTGGTGGAAGCATGAAGGAATTTATCTTCTTTTACATAAATCCCCACATGATAACCATTAGGACCTCGGCCAGTTTTAAAGAAAATTAAATCGCCAGTTTGAATATGTTCTTTGCGTACATGTTTACCATAATTAGCTTGTTCAACAGTGCTTCTAGGCAAACGAAGATTAAAACGATCGAAGAAAGTTTTCTGCACAAAACCAGAACAATCTACCCCACGACGAGAAACGCCGCCGAGCACATAAGGTGTACCAGCCCATTCATGTTGTTGTTCGCTCAACATGGCTATGGCCATAATAGGATCGCCGATTTGACCTTTATAGTTCATCGCATAATCATCGTTTTGAAAACTGGAACAAGCGAATAAAAACAGCGAGGCAGTAGCGATTAAAAATGATTTATATACTTTCATACCTTTTCATATAAAAAGTGCGGTAGAAATTCACCGCACTTTTTGTTGCTTACTATTTAGTTTTTTCTACACGGGCACGTAACTTTTGCCCAGGTTTAAATGTCACTACTCGGCGAGCAGAAACTGGCACAACATCACCTGTTTTTGGGTTACGCCCTGGGCGAGATGACTTATCGCGTAATTCAAAATTACCAAATCCTGATAATTTCACATCTTGACCAGATTCTAGCGATAAGCGGATCTCTTCCAAAAAGTTCTCCACCACATTTTTCGTATCTTGTTTAGATAAGTGATATTTATCGCTTAAATATTCAATAATATCAAGTTTAGTTATCGTAGCCATATTAATCCCTTAATTCAGCATTAAAGCGTTGTTTTACCTCCGCTAATACTGCTGAAATCACTGCATTAATTTCTTCATCTTCAAGTGTTTTTTCATTATCTTGGACAGTCAAGCTAATCGCTAAACTCTTATAGCCTTCAGCGACGCCCACACCTTGATATACATCGAACAAGTTCACTTGCACCAATTTTTCGCCACCTGCTTGTTTACATGCTGCGATTAATTCCCCTGCTGGTACGCTATCCGCGACGACTAAAGCTAAATCACGACGGTTTGCTGGGAATTTAGAAATTTCTTTTGCTTGCACCACATTACGTGCCGCAATTGCATTCCAAAGAATTTCAAATACAAACGTTTTGCCATTTAAGCCAAGTTTTTGACTAATAGATGGATGAATTGCACCAATAAAACCAATTTCTTGACCATCTAATTCAATAGCAGCAGATTGGCCAGGGTGTAATGCATCAAATTGTTTTGCAACAAAACGAACTCTATTACCACCTTCTGTTAAAGAAAGTACTGATTCTAAATCGCCTTTAAGATCAAAGAAATCTACAGACTCTGCTTTACCTGCCCAATGTTCAGATTTTGCCGTTCCAGTAATCACCGCACTTAAAACAAATTCTTGACGCACGCCAAATTCAGCATTGGCATCTGGCACAAAACGTAATCCTGTTTCAAATAAACGAACACGGGATTGTTGGCGATTTTGGTTATAAAGCACTGCACCTAATAAACCGCTGATTAAAGACACGCGCATTGCGGACATTTCCACAGAAATTGGGTTTGGCAATACAAGTGCTTCTTTATGTGGATGTAATAAACTTTGAATTTTTGGATCCACAAAGCTATAAGTAATAGCTTCTTGATAATCTGCATCCACAAGTGCGGTCTTAATTCGAGCTAAATCTAAATCAGATTCTTTGTGCTCACGCATGCGGAGATGCGCTAATGGCGCATTGTTTGGAATGCTGTTATAACCATAAATACGCGCCACTTCTTCAATTAAATCTTCTTCGATTTCAATATCAAAACGCCAGCTTGCAGAAGTTACCGTCCAAATATCATTTGCATAAGTAACATCGAAACCAAGACGGTGGAAAATTTCCGTTACGCTTCCTGTTTCAATATGATGACCTAAAAGTGCATCTAATTTACTACGGCGAAGTTGAACTGTATTGACTTTAGGAAGATGAGTTTCACTGCTTGCTTCACAAATCTCACCCGCTTCACCACCACAGATTTCAAGTAATAATGTGGTTGCTCGTTCCATTGCTTTACGGGCTAATTCAAAATCCACACCACGTTCAAAACGGTGCGATGCATCAGTATGTAAACCATATTGTCTTGCACGGCCTGCAATCGCTAATGGAGCGAAAAATGCGGATTCTAAAATCACATCTTTCGTTTCACTATTCACGCCACTGGTTGCACCACCAAAGATCCCTGCCATTGCTAAAGGCCCATTTTGGTCAGCAATTAATAACGTATTTGATTGAAGTTTTGCGGTTGAGCCATCTAATAATACTAATTCTTCCCCCTCTTTCGCGAAACGAACTTGAACAGGTTGTGTAACTTTAGCTGCATCAAACGCGTGCATTGGCTGACCGAACTCAAGCAAAATATAGTTAGTAATATCGACAATAGGATCGATAGAACGAATACCACAGCGACGCAATTTTTCTTGCATCCACATTGGCGATGGTGCTTTTACATTGACGTTCTTTATCACACGTAATAAATAACGCGGGCAAGCTTCTGGTGCTTGTAAATCAATTTGAACTTTATCAGAAATTGTTGCTGGCACTGCTTCAAAGTGCGGTTGATTTACGAGTTGTTTATTTACCACACCAATTTCACGCGCAATACCTGCGATGCTCAAACAATCTGCACGGTTTGGCGTTAAGCTAATTTCGATGGCATTATCATCTAAAGCTAAATATTCACGTAAATCAGTACCAATTGGTGCATCAAGTGGCAATTCAATAATACCATCCGCTTCAACATCAATACCTAATTCAGAAAATGAACAAAGCATCCCTTCTGATGGCTGACCACGTAATTTCGTTTTCTTAATTTTGAAATCGCCAGGTAATACCGCACCTTCTGTTGCACAAGCCACTTTTAAGCCTTGACGACAATTTGCTGCGCCACACACGATATCCAATAAACGATCACCGCCTACGTTCACTTTAGTTACACGTAATTTATCTGCATCTGGATGTTGTGCACATTCCACTACTTCACCAACAACGACACCATTAAATGTACCCGCAACGCTTTCCACGCCATCTACTTCTAAGCCAAGCATGGTAATTTGCTCGCATAATTGCTCGGTGGACACCGCAGGGTTCACCCATTCTCTTACCCACTGTTCACTAAATTTCATTTGTTGTTATCCTTTTAATTCAAATCCGAGAAATTACTTAAATTGTTTTAAGAAACGTAAGTCGTTTTCAAAGAACGAACGTAAATCTGTTACGTTATAACGTAACATTGTTAAACGCTCAACACCCATTCCCACGGCAAAACCAGAATATTCATTCGGATCAATACCAACGTTACGCAACACATTTGGATGCACCATACCGCAGCCCAACACTTCTAACCATTTACCATTTTTACCCATCACATCCACTTCCGCTGAAGGCTCTGTGAATGGGAAATAAGATGGACGGAAACGCACTTGTAAATCTTCTTCAAAGAAAGCGCGTAAGAAATCGTGCAATAAACCTTTCAATTCGGTGAAATTTGCTTTTTTATCCACATAAAGTAGTTCAATTTGATGGAACATTGGCGTATGCGTTTGATCGTAGTCATTACGATATACACGTCCTGGAGCCATAATGCGAATTGGTGGCTGCATTTTTTCCATAGTACGAATTTGCACGCCAGAAGTTTGAGTACGAAGTAATAATTCTGGATTAAACCAGAAAGTATCGTGATCGGCACGTGCTGGGTGATGTTTAGGAATATTTAACGCATCAAAGTTGTAATAATCACTTTCAATTTCAGGGCCATTTTCAACTGAAAAGCCAAGTTCTGAGAAAAATTTTGTTACACGATTAATCGTCATGGTAACTGGGTGTAAGCCACCAGTTTCAACTTTGCGACCTGGTAAACTGACATCTACACGTTCTTTTTCTAATTTTGCGTTAAGTTCAGCCTGTTCCCACTCCGTTTTTTTTGCATTTAAAAATTCTAACGCAGCTTGTTTTGCTTCGTTAATTTTTGCGCCCATCGCAGGACGTTCTTCTACTGACACGTTACGCAATTCTTGCATTAATTGCGTAAAATACCCTTTCTTACCAAAATATTCGACACGGATTTCATCCAAAGCCGTTAAACTTTTATCCTGAATGGATTCAATCGCTAATTTCGCTTTCTCAACAAGCTCGTTCAGATGTTGCATAGTTTCCCCTGCTTCTCTTTTCTCTATAAAATAAAAAACCGAGTAATGATAATACCAAGTCCTTAAAAAGTAAAAGAATAATGCGAAAAATCATTGGCTTATCAAAAATAAAAATGGAATAACGTATTCGCTATTCCATTTTTTCTTGTTACCAACAAAATCGTTCATTCACAAAATTTTCTGACCGCTTTTTTTGCCATTTTTCTTTATTTTTTGGATTAGCAAAAAAACGGGCTTGTTCCTGTAAACGTTGAACTAATTTTTCTTCCGATTCTTTTAACGCTTTTTGACGATCTGCAAATTTTGCGGGTAATGCTGGTAAGAAAACCACTTCATAAGGATGCGCAATTGTCCATTTCACCGCATTTTCGGCAGCACGACTTTGTTTATCAAAATCACAAAACGCATAAGCATTAACAAACTGCCCTACAACATGGCTGAACCCTGTATTATCCTGCACCGTTTGTTTTGGTAAATCCAACACATAAAGTGCGGTGATCAAACGATTTTGACCACGATAAAACCAAGTAACCGCTTCATCTCTTAAGCCAAAATCGTAAGCCCGAGCGGCTAAGGTAAACATTGTCATTGGTGAAATGCGAGCTGGATTTTCTTCTAAAAATTTTACCGTACTTTTATAACCTTTTAGCGTATTTTCACGTAACATAGGATCAATTTCTTTATGTACAAATACATTTTCTGCTTTTCCATTTTCAGCAGAATAATAAGGTTTAATATAAATATCCACAGTCTTCACTGGTTCTTTGCTAATAGAACTACAAGCCGTAATAAAAAGTGCGGTTATAAAACCTAGCATTTTAAAAATAGGAATTTTGGCAAAATTCAAGCAAATCCACTGACTAAGTGAAGTTTTTATCAATAATTTCATCTTTTCCTTATATAATAGTACGACAAATTACAACATATCGTTATTATGAAAATCCACCTTATCCGCCATAACACCACATTAGAATTCAATAATGAAACAAGTTTACTTGATCATCTCGAGAAAAATAATATTCATCACGAATATCAATGCCGTAGTGGCTATTGTGGTTCTTGTCGCGTTAAGATCAAAAAAGGCAAGGTGTCTTATAAAGAAATGCCTCTTGCCTTTATTCAACCTGATGAGATTTTATTATGTTGCTGTCACGTAGAAAGTGACCTTGAAATTGATTTATAAATTATTTAAATCTAATACATCGGTCATATCAAATAAGCCATTCGCCTTATTTTCTAACCATTTACCAGCACGCACTGCACCATTAGCGAAAGTCATTCGGCTTGATGCTTTATGGGAAATTTCTACACGTTCGCCAATATCTGCGAACCAAACCGTGTGTTCCCCCACCACATCCGAAGCGCGAATAGTTGAAAAACCAATTTCATCCCGTTTACGTTCGCCTGTAATTCCTTCACGGCAGAAGACTCCGTGCGTTTTTAAATCGCGACCTAAGGTTTTTGCGATATGTTCGCCCATAGAAAGTGCAGTGCCAGATGGCGCATCAACTTTATGACGGTGATGAGCTTCGATCACTTCAATATCGCAATAATCCCCCATCACTTTTGCTACTTTTTCTAAAAGCTTGAAGACTAAATTCACGCCAACACTGAAATTTGATGCAAACACAATAGCAATTTTATCTGAAGCTGCTTTAATCGCTGCTTTACCATTTTGATCAAAACCCGTTGTACCGATCACCATTTTTTTATTATTCGCTACGCAAAATGCAATATGTTCAAGGGAGCCTTCTGGTCGGGTAAAATCGATTAATAAATCGAATTTATCTTTTTGGCTTTCAAGATCGTCTGAAACTGCAACGCCAAGATGACCAATTCCTGCCAATTCTCCCGCATCCGTCCCAACTAAAGATGATCCTTTGCGTTCAAAAGCCGCACCTAGTTCTACGCCTTCCGCAGAATGAACCGCTTGAATTAATTGACGCCCCATTCTTCCGCCAGCACCAGCGATTGCAATTTTTAATGTCATGTTACTTCCTTTTCTATTAATGAATTATTTCGTTGATGCCGTTATAAACAAGCGCACAACCAAAAAATAAAAATACAATACCTGCCATATTATCAATATAACGGCTGTATTGACTGTATAAACGCTTGGCAATATTACGTGAAAAAATCAATGAAATCACATAAAAATAACAAAATGTTTCTACCACAATCACCATAAAAGCCAAGATAATTTGCCACATTTCAGTGATATTTACTAAGACAAGCGACATCACGCTACTAAAATACACCACGACTTTTGCATTGGATAAATTCACTAAAAGCCCTTTCAAAATTTCTTTTTTGATTGTGGTTTGCTGATTAAATTCAGTATCAGAGTGCGGTTCAAATTGAGCGTATTTTTTGCTGCGAGCCATTAAAAAACCGAGATATGCTAAGTAACTACCGCCTAGCAACATAATAACGCCATGTAATGCTGGAATGGTAACGAACAACACCGCCAATCCCAACATAGAAAGCATTCCCCAAAAAGCGATACCAAGCGTTATGCCTAAAATGCCACAAACTGTATTACGACGAGAGTTACTTGCCGCCATTCGACTTACATAAAAGAAATCAGGCCCTGGCGTCATTAATCCAAATAAATGCACAATGATTAAATTTAGCATCACAACATCCAATATTGAATAGCAAATACAACAATCACAGCATAAATTGCCGCTAAAACGTCATCGATCATAATGCCAAAACCATTTTCGAGTTTTTCGTCAAAATAACGAATTGGAAACGGTTTTAAAATATCAAAAAAGCGGAATAACGCAAAAGCAGCCAAAATCCATTGCCAAGATAATGACGGTATCGCTGCTAATACAATAAATACGCCGACAAATTCATCCCAGACGATAGAACCATGATCGTGTACGCCCATATCTGCAGTAGTTTTTTGGCAAAGGTAGCAACCGAGTAGAAAACAAAGTGCGGTGAAAATTAAAAAGATTTTTACGCCTAATAAGGAAAGTAAAATCACACCTAAAATTGTTCCAGCTAAGCTCCCCCAAGTGCCGGGTGCTGGATAAATTAAACCCGAGCCAAAACCAACGGCAAGCAAATGAATAGGATTTAAAAGAGAGATTTTTTTAAGAGGATTATTTTCTGTCATTTTGATTCCTTAAAATGATCGAAACCGCTTGAAAAAATTATATTCACAGGTTTTCCATCCCGTAAAAAACGGGGAGAAAAGTCACCGCACTTTTCATTAATTTTACCAATACAAGTGCAAGGCACGTTCAGTTTTTTCAAGCGTAATTCTAATTCATCTTTATATTCGGGCGGTATGGTAAAACAAAGTTCATAGTCTTCGCCACCACTTAAGGCAAATTGTTCCGCTTGAGTGCGATCATATTTATTTAAAATCGATGATGAAAGAGGTAATGCAGTCAGTTCAACTTCAGCACTACATTGACTTCGTTCAAGAATATGCCCTAAATCAGATATTAGCCCATCGGAAAGATCAATGGCAGCATGAGCAATATCAATTAACGCCCGCCCAAGTTCAATTCTAGGTGTGGGTCTAAGATGTCGTTGTTGCAAAAAAACATCATCAGAATCAACCGCACTTTTGCCCAATAAAATTTGTGTTAAACCTGCCGCGCTATCGCCTAAAGTGCCTGAAACATAAATTAAATCACCGATTTGTGCTTTATGCCGACAAATTCCTTTGTTTTTTTCGACAAAACCTTGTGCCGTAATCGTAATAGACAAATTACCTTTTGTAGTATCGCCACCAATTAATGTGACGTTGTATTGTTTTAACGTGTGTAATAAACTTTGGCTAAATGTTGAAATCCAATTTTCGTCTACATTTGGCAAAGTTAATGCCAGTGAAACCCATTTTGGCTGTGCCCCCATTGCAGCAAGATCACTTAAATTTGTTGCAACCGCCTTATAAGCCAAGTCCTCAGGTGAAATGGTTGGTAAAAAATGCGTATTTTCCACCATTGTATCGGTAGTAATGGCAAGCTGATAATTCTCTGGCACGGAAACCAGCGCACAATCGTCGCCAATAGATAATTGAACGGAATCATCAACTAATATTTGTTGCTGAAAATATCGTTTAATTAAATCAAATTCACCCATTGCCATTTTTCACCTATCTTATAAAAGAAAAGGCACGCATTAAAAACGCGCGCCATTCTCAGTTTAAAAGGATTATTTACGCCCTAATGCTGGTGCGATTTTATCAAGTACGCCATTGATATATTTATGGCTTTCATCTGCACCGAATACTTTTGCCACTTCAATCGCTTCATTGATAACCACTTTATATGGCACATCTAACTCGAAGCACAATTCATAAACGGCCAAACGTAAAATTGCCGTTTCAATAGGATCAAGCTCATCAAAAGCGCGGTCAATATAAGGCGAAATTGAAAAATCAACGGTTTCAATATTTTCTACTGTTTGACGAAATAATTTACGGAAGTAAGGTTTATCTACCCCATCCATATCTTGATCTAACACAAAGGCTAATTCCACTTGTTCTGCAGTATTGCCGGATACTGCCCAAGAATACAAGGCTTGAACAGTACACTCACGCGCACGACGACGAGCAGAAGGCTTTTTCACTTGTTTTTGTTCTGTCATGATTTATGCCGCATCAATTTGTTGAATAAGATTAACCATTTCAAGTGCGGTTAAGGCTGCTTCTGCACCTTTATTTCCTGCTTTAGTACCAGCACGTTCAATCGCCTGTTCAATATTTTCTGTAGTTAATACACCAAAAGCGACAGGGATTTCAGCATCCATTGCAACTTTTCCTAAACCGCTGCTTGCTTCCCCTGCTACATATTCAAAATGTGCTGTACCACCACGGATAACTGTACCTAATGCCACAATCGCATCAAATTTTTTACTTTCAGCTAAACGACGAGCAACTAATGGCAACTCATACGCGCCTGGGGTACGCACGATAGTGATATTTTCATCTTTCACTTGGCCGATACGTTTTAATGCATCAATTGCGCCTTCTAATAAACTTTCATTAATAAAACTGTTAAAACGAGCAATTGCTACTGCAACTTTTGCATTAGGTGCTGCAACTGAGCCTTCTAAAACTTTCATATTTTTTCCTATTATTAGCCATAATGATTTTGGCCCGAGATTTTAACATAAAATCGCGTATATTCAATATTAATGAGGCTTTACCCTATTTTATTTAGGGCTCATTTTTAAGGCGATTTTATTGTTCATAGCCCGCACCAACACTATATTTTTATGGAAAATTTCCTTTATTAAGGTAAACTGTCGGCAATTTTATGTGAATTACATTCAGTTACAGAGGTTTAATATGTCTAAAGTGGCATCAATTGTTGATGTATTACAAGGGAAAGTGGCGATTGGTGAAACCGTCACTGTGCGTGGTTGGGTTCGTACCCGTCGCGATTCTAAAGCAGGCTTATCTTTCTTAGCGGTTTATGACGGTTCTTGCTTTGATCCAATTCAAGCAATTATTAATAACGATATTAAAAATTACGAAAGCGAAATTTTACGTTTAACAACAGGCTGTTCTGTGATTGTAACTGGTAAAGTCGTTGAATCACCTTCTGAAGGACAAGCGGTTGAATTACAAGCAGAAAAAGTGGAAGTGACAGGGTTTGTTGAAGATCCAGATACTTACCCAATGGCAGCAAAACGCCACTCTATCGAATATTTACGCGAAGTAGCTCACTTACGCCCTCGTACCAATATTATTGGCGCGGTCGCGCGTGTTCGTCATTGCTTGTCTCAAGCAATTCACCGTTTCTTCCATGAGCAAGGTTTCTACTGGGTGGCAACCCCATTAATTACTGCATCAGACACTGAAGGTGCGGGTGAAATGTTCCGTGTTTCTACACTTGATTTAGAAAATCTTCCACGTAGTGAAAATGGAAAAGTGGATTTCAGCCAAGATTTCTTCGGTAAAGAATCATTTTTAACGGTTTCAGGTCAGTTAAACGGCGAAACCTATGCTTGTGCATTAAGCAAAATTTATACTTTTGGCCCAACATTCCGTGCAGAAAACTCGAATACTACCCGTCACTTAGCTGAATTCTGGATGGTTGAACCTGAAGTTGCATTTGCAACCTTAGCGGATAACGCAAAACTTGCAGAAGATATGTTGAAATACGTATTTCGTGCAGTATTAGCAGAGCGTAAAGACGACTTACAATTCTTTGAAAAACATGTAGATAAAGATGTTATTACTCGTTTAGAAAACTTTGTAAACTCAGATTTTGCGCAAATTGACTATACCGATGCCATTGATGTGTTATTAAAATCTGGTAAGAAATTTGAATTCCCTGTTTCTTGGGGCATTGATCTTTCTTCTGAACACGAACGTTTCTTAGCGGAAGAATATTTCAAATCACCAGTTGTGGTGAAAAACTATCCAAAAGACATTAAAGCATTCTATATGCGTTTAAATGATGATGGAAAAACTGTGGCGGCAATGGACGTGTTAGCTCCAGGAATTGGTGAAATCATCGGTGGTTCACAACGTGAAGAACGTTTAGAGGTGCTTGATAAACGCATGGAAGAAATGGGATTAAATCCAGATGATTATTGGTGGTATCGCGATCTTCGTAAATACGGCAGTGTTCCACATTCTGGTTTTGGTCTTGGTTTTGAACGTTTAATCGTCTATGTAACTGGCGTTCAAAATATTCGTGATGTAATTCCATTCCCACGCGCGCCAAGAAATGCGAATTTCTAATTCAATTTAACTTTAATATTGACCGCACTTACGCCAAAGTGCGGTTAATTTTTTCAGAATTTTAAGGAAAGTAAAATGGATAAAATTAAACAACTCTTTGCCAACAATTACAGTTGGGCACAAAGAATGAAAGAAGAAAATTCTACTTACTTCAAAGAACTTGCGGATCATCAAACGCCACATTACCTTTGGATTGGTTGCTCTGATAGCCGTGTACCCGCTGAGAAATTGACGAATCTTGAACCAGGTGAGCTTTTTGTACATCGTAATGTTGCTAACCAAGTAATTCACACAGATTTTAATTGCCTTTCTGTTGTGCAATATGCCGTCGATGTGCTTAAAATTGAACATATTATTATCTGTGGTCACACCAACTGCGGGGGAATTCACGCTGCTATGGCAGATAAAGATTTAGGGCTTATCAACAACTGGCTTCTTCATATTCGTGATATTTGGTTTAAACACGGTCATCTTCTCGGTAAACTTTCTCCAGAAAAACGTGCCGATATGCTAACTAAAATTAACGTAGCGGAACAGGTTTACAATCTAGGGCGCACATCAATTGTAAAAAGTGCTTGGGAACGCGGACAAAAACTCTCATTACACGGCTGGGTATATGATGTAAATGATGGATTTTTAGTGGATCAAGGCGTAATGGCAACCAGCAGAGAAACCCTTGAAATTTCTTATCGAAACGCTATCGCTCGTTTATCAATACTTGATGAAGAAAATATTTTGAAAAAAGATCATCTTGAAAATACATAAAAAAACGCCCTTTTGGGCGTTATTTTTTTAAGCTTTACCGTCAGCCAAATTTTTCTTTTCTTCTAATTCTTCCCAGCGTAAAAATGCTGTTTCTAATTCGGCTTCAGTATCCGCCAATGCTTTTAATTTAGCGTCGGTAATATCGTGAGCCTGTTGGAAAAATGCTGGATCGGCTATTTCAGCTTGAAGTACGGTGATTTTAGTTTCCAACTCTTCCAATAGTTGTGGCAGCTGTTCTAACTCACGTTGTTCTTTATAAGAAAGTTTCACGGATTTCGGCTTAGAAGTGCGGTCATTTTTCACCGCACTTTCTTCTTTTAGCGGTTCAGTTTTCTTCGCTTTAGCCTGCTCTTCCACTGCTTTACTTGCCCAGAAATTGGC
>NZ_KV833442.1:0-884 GCF_001837655.1 Haemophilus sp. HMSC071C11
CAGCGATTCAAAAATGAAGAATTAATTGCGATTCAGCAAGAATATGGCTGCACGCAATTTATTGATGAACTATGCCGTTTGGCTGGTGGGCGTTTTGTACCTGATGTAGCAGAGAATGAATTAGACAAGGTTGAGCTTGCTAATTTACAACTGCACGAGCTTTCCGCACGAGGCTTGTTATTTGCTGCATTAGAAACAGCGTTAGAAGACGGCGAAATCACTTCGAAAGAAGAAGACAAAATACGTCAAGCATTGAGTAAACATTTGGCAGCGACGCAACATTCGATTGAATGTGCGATTGTGTTACACAAGAAATAAAAAAAGCCACGAGGAGATTTCGTGGCTAATTCATTAAGGAATATACAGATGAATCAATTATTAACGATTTCGAAAGAAAACACAAGCACTTTGACGATGAGTAGTCGTGAAATTGCGGAATTAATCAATAAAAACCACAGCGATCTGTGTCGTTCAATCGAAAGACTTATCGCAAAAGAGGTGATTTGGGGGTATCAGCCAATGGCTTACACCCATCCACAGAACGGTCAGACTTATTATGAGTACCATCTAACCAAACGAGATAGTTTAATTGTTGTTGCTCAGAATTGTCCTGAATTTACTGCGGCAATTGTCGATCGCTGGCAAGCGTTGGAAAATCAACAAAAACCAACCGCACTTATTCCGCAATCTTTTTCTGAGGCGTTGATGTTAGCCGCTCAGTTACAAGCAGAAAAAGAGCGTAATGCGCCTAAAGTCGCTTTTGTTGATCACTATGTGGAAGTAGGGACGAGTAAATCATTTCGTGAGACGGCGAAGATTTTAAAAATGCCTGAGCGTGCATTGGTCAATCGCTTGGTGGAAGATAAATATTTGTATCGTCAATC
>NZ_KV833443.1:0-27599 GCF_001837655.1 Haemophilus sp. HMSC071C11
TTCCCCATGTGAGAGTAGGGCACCGCCAGGTTTTATTTTTTTAGTTTATTCATTGAGTAAATTAAAAAAATAAAAAATTTTTGGCAGAGATAGTGCAATAGATCCACCTGATACCATACCGAACTCAGAAGTGAAATGTTGTAACGCTGATGGTAGTGTGGGGTTTCCCCATGTGAGAGTAAGGCACTGCCAATCATCATTTTTAGCGGAGTGGTAGTTCAGCTGGTTAGAATACCTGCCTGTCACGCAGGGGGTCGCGGGTTCGAGTCCCGTCCATTCCGCCAATTCATATCATAGTTTATTGATACCAATAGGGGCGTAGTTCAATTGGTAGAGCACCGGTCTCCAAAACCGGGTGTTGGGAGTTCGAGCCTCTCCGCCCCTGCCATTAAAAAACCTTTCATTTTCAATAATTTACTACATTGTAAAAATTTTCTTGTGAGAAATAATCCTATTCTTGTAGTGTAAATGTGACATTTATTCATAAACTTTATTATGTGATCGCATTTAAATGCGTAGGAATATAATAATTTCTAATAATTATTTTTAAATAATTTTGACCAGTTTTATAATTTTACATTAGTATACGAGTCTTAATTTTGTTGTAAGGAATAAAAATGGAAGAGTCCCTAGAATTAGAAAAATTGCCACGAATCATTACTGATGTATTGAAAATTGTGCTTTGTACAGCGTTGATTGCGCTAGCGATTGTGCTTATTATTGCCCTTGTAAAAATAACTTATACTTTATCTATGATGGTGCTTAACACTTCGTCTGTTGTACCTTATGATGTTGCTGAACAAGCAGTAATGTTTTTCTTATATTTCGGGTTTATTGGTTTGATTGTGCAGTATTTTAAAAGCGGATATCACTTCCCTTTACGCTATTTTATTTATGCTGGGATCACTGCGATGTTGCGTTTAATCATTGTTAATCATGAAAGCTCGGTGGATACCATCTTATTTGCAGGCGCAATTTTGATTATGGTGATCGCACTCTGTTTGGTGTTATATTCTAATAAACTGAAAAATATATAGTTTTAGATTCAAAACAACAAAAAACGCACTTCACTTGAAGTGCGTTTTGTCTTTTTAGTTGAGCTACTCAGATTTGCTTTCTAAAAGTGCGGTTGAATTTTCTTCTGTTTTTTCTTCCGCACTTTCTGGAATGACATCCTGAATTGCCATCACTGATTTCAAACTCTCTTGGCGAACTTGTTCAGCTAATGCTTTATCGCCCGCTTGTTCAAATACATAAGATGCCATCATCAAATCATTTTGTTCTAATTGTTCAGGGCAAGCGATCACGTTTTTGAATACATCTGCTGCTTTAATAAATTCATTGTTACGAACATATAAATAACCCAAAGCACGATTGATACAGCATTTTTGTTTTTCATCCACACGTTTTGCACGTTTTTCTATTAGCTTGAGAAGTTTACTGTTATCTTCTGGTTGTAAACGTGTAATTTGAGTACAAAGAGGTAAACTGATTGCTGTATTGTCACCGAGTTTTTTCAGTATTTCAAATGTCAATTCAGTAGCTGATTCATGATCATTACAGTCAATTAAACGTTGAATAAGGCTAATTTTAAGTTCAATATTGTTACGGCGATGACGAGGTTGCTGATTCCACCAAGTTAGTAAGCCATCAATTCCTTCTTCGTTCATTTTCTCGTCGAGTAAACCATTTTCGGTTTTAGATCGAAGATCTTTGAATTCTTCATCATTGAATAAACCGCTATTCGCAACATTGTCTAAAATTTTATCTAGAGCTTGATAGGCTTTAGAGCGAAGATAAATTTCTACCGCGAGTTTTAATACTTCTTTATTGCGACGAGCCATTTCTAATAAGCTATCTACAGAACTGCGTGCTGCAGGTAACTTGTTTTGTTGCAATAAAATGCGAGTACGGGCAATTTCCACGAGCAAATTATCAGAGCCGGCTAATTCTGTCGCTTCAATTAAATAGCGATTTGCACTAAATTCGTCGCCACGTTGTTGAGCAGCTTCTGCTGCTTTGATGAGATTTAGTACAGGTTCAGCAGAATGTTTAGCATTTTTGCCAATTAATTTTTCTGCTTTAGCGTAATCCCCTTCATTCATTTTTACCAAGCCTTCAAGGGTTTGTTTTTGCGCTTTTACACGTTTGCGATTAGAAAACCATTGATAAGAGCTACGACTTAAACGAAAGAAACGAGTGATGCCCCATTCAAAAGCATAAATTATTGCTAAAGAAATAATGAAAAAAATCACTAAGGTAGTGATGGACATTTCTATAATACGATTTGCTGTCTCAATGCGCACATAACCTTGCTGACCAGAAATATAAGGCCCTGCTACAAGTCCTACAAGCAATGTCAGCATTAAAAAGAGCACTCTAAACATAGACTTATCCTTATTGTTGTGATTCAGATTGTGTTGGTTTAACAGCTTCTACTTTAGGCATTGTATCAATCGCCTTGTCTGCTTCAATTTCCACTTTTTGTAGATCTAAAGCTGTACGATTAAGATATTTGTCAAGTAATGTTAAACTTTTTAATTGCTCTGGTACATCTACATAAATAGAAGTATCAGTCAATCCATCTACTAATTTTAAGAAATTTTGTGTTACTTCAGCGTTTGTATCAAAATAGCTACGAACCCAAGAAGAAACAGCTTCTAGAGATTGCTTATAAAGTTCATTTTGCTGACGAGGAACTGCCATAATCGCAAGCTGTAAACGTAGACGAATGTTCTCACGAAGATAAATATCTTGATTTGGTGCAAGTAATTCTTTTTTATTTGAATTTTGTTTTGGCGAAATACGAATAAAATGATTTAGGAAAGAGGTTGCACTTTTTTCAATATTTTGTTGCCAGTCAGTAATGTTGTTGGATAATTTATCATTATTTTTAGATGTTTCATCAAAATTTACATTCAAAGCCTGTAATTCATCGACTGTGTTTGCAAGCTGTGACAGTTTTTGCATTATCGCATTTTGATCCACACTTGAAAGCGAAAGAAGTTGTTTTAAATCTTGATTGATTGCACTACGAATTTCATTTGCTTGTGAATTATTAACCTTGACGAGGGTTTCATCAGCTAATTTTAATAAAGAAACCGCTGTATCAACATCGTTATCTAAAACAAGTTTACGCAGGGCATTATTTAGTAAAAAATCAGCTTCGGAAAATAACCAATCGCTTGGTTGTTGTGCGATGGCAAGCTGACTTACTTGTTTCATTTGAGTTTGTAAGGATGTTATTTCCCCTGTTTTGCTTACAATTAATTGTTCCAGTTGAGCTATATTTTCTTGTGCAGTTTTTAAACTCTGTTCTAATTGTGTAAGTCGTTTATTGTTATTGGTGTTATTTGAGGAAAGATTTGCTCCCGTTTGATTTTCAAGTGCGGTTAATTTCTGTTGAATTTCAGCTATTTGTTGCTGACCAAAATAGTATCCAGCTCCACCAATACCTAGCGCAACAAGTATTGCTAATAAACTCAATGCTGTACCCGTTTTTTTCACAATAGTTTGCGGAACAGACTGCATTGTTTCAGCTTGTTCAACAGCTGTTTTGGGCGTATCTGTAAGTTGTTCAGTGAGGTCGTTAGGTTGCTCTTTTGCCATATCAATTCCTTAATAAGTGATATTGAGTAAGGTATTTTATAATACTTTGCGTTGATAAGAAAAATATCAAGCTATCCACTAATAATAGAAAATATAGATTTTTATATCGGCAGAATTAAGCTATTTACGCAATAAAATTAGGTGCTATCCTACCACTCTTAGGTAAAAAAGTCATTTTGATTGTTGATAGGTAAAACTTATAATATATTTTAAAAAAATTGTGATTTATGTCACATTTTTTTGCATTTATACTCCCTAAGTGGTAAATTGTTCGCCAATTTTTGTTGTTCTGGTAGGGACACCACGTGGAATGTAATCTAGCACAAGCAAAACAATGGGTTAGCGCCTTGGATCAACGCCGTTTTGAGCGTGCATTACAAGGTTCAGGCGATGCATTCCAACACGTTTTAGCGATTGCACCTTTACTTCTACACCTAAACCATCCGCAACTTCCCGGCTATGTTATTCACGCCCCCTCTGGCATTGCGAATTTCCTTGCTTCTGATTATCAAAAAAAATGGCTCACCAATGAATACAGTATTCACTATGCCGATCATAAGCCATCAATACTCAAAAGTGCGGTAAATTTTCACGAAGTTTTACCACCAATTCTAGGCGTTTATGTAATGGGTAGCTTTGGCTCAATAAGTCAAACCTCTTCTTCAGATCTTGATACTTGGATTTGTGTCCGTGATGGCTTGAGTCCAGATGAATATACACTTCTTACTCAAAAAGCCAAGCGGATTAGTGAATGGGCAATGCAATTTAATGTGGAAATTAATTTTTATTTGATGGATCAACAACGTTTCCGCAATGAACATTATGCTGACCCACTGACTATTGAAAATAGCGGCTCTGCGCAATATATGTTATTGCTTGATGAGTTCTATCGCTCCGCCGTACGCTTGGCTGGTAAACCTCTACTTTGGTTGCATTTATGGGTGGAAAATGAAAAAGACTATGAAAAACAGGTGGCGCGTTTAATTACTGAAGGGGAAATAGATCCAAATGATTGGGTGGATTTCGGCGGTTTAGGACAATTTTCTGCAAACGAATATTTCGGTGCCAGTTTATGGCATCTTTATAAAGGGATTGATTCACCTTATAAATCTGTGCTCAAAATTTTGTTGTTGGAAGCCTATTCCAAGGAATACCCAAACACTTGCTTAATTGCCCGCACTTTTAAGCGAGATTTACTTTCAGGCAATACCAATCCTGATCACCATTTTGATCCTTACATTGCCATTCTTGCAAAAGTAACCCAATATTTAACCGCACTTTCTGAATTTAAACGTTTGGATTTTGTGCACCGTTGTTTCTATGTGAAAGCAACGGAAGATTTTGCACGTTACCAAGCCAATAATTGGCGTATTCGTTATATGGAAATCCTTGCGCAAGAATGGGGATGGTCTGCAGAAACGGTAAAACATCTCAATAAGCGTCCATTTTGGAAAATTAAGGCAGTAAAAGAAAACCACGATAACATAATGAAATTTTTAATGTTGAGTTATCGTAATTTAGTGGAATTTGCTCGAAAGCATCATATTCACTCGAGCGTCGTGCCACAAGATATCAACATTCTTTCTCGTAAACTTTATACTGCTTTTGAAGAACTTCCCGGCAAAGTGTCCTTACTCAACACACAGATATCTCACAATTTATCAGAAGCACACCTGACTTTTGTGGAAGTTCGTGGCAATAAACATTTTAAAGATGGTTGGTACCTTATCAATCAACCAATACACCATATTATGTTCTCCAAAGAACGGGTGATCGAATACGGAGAAAGCCTGAATAAATTAGTTTCTTGGGCTTATTTCAATCATTTACTCACAGAAAAAACCGAATTGTCAATTTTTAGCAAGAATGTGACTTTAAGCACATTGCAACGCTTTGTCACTAACTTACGTCAGTCTTTTCCAAGCACCATCGCCAAACAACCTAAAAATAGCGATTTATTGAATCAATGTGAAATTCGTAGCTTGTTTATTGCCATAAATCTCACGACCGATCCAACATCCAAAGTAGAAGAAGTATTAACGGGTATTTCATCGCGAGATTTATTTAGTTTTGGATCGCTTGAGCAAAGCCTTGTGGGCAGTATTGATTTTACTTATCGTAACGTGTGGAACGAAATCCGAACGCTCCATTTTGAAGGGCAAAATGCCATTTTGCTTGCACTAAAAGTGCTTTCTAACAAAATTTATCGTGGCGTTAATCGCCCAGATTCCATCCAAGTCTATTGTTATAGTGAACGTTATCGCCAAGATTTACGTCAATTAGTGATGGGATTAGTCAATCGATGCGTTAGCATCCAAGTCGGCGATATTCAACAACCTTGCCAAACGTCACGTTTACGCGTAGCGGGTAAAAACTGGCAATTATTTTTTGAAGATCGCGGCATCAGCTTACAAGAAATCGGAAATGAATCGGTCTGTAATGACGCTGAAAGTGCGGTGGATTTTGACGAAGTTTTACAAACACCAATTGAAGATGGCGAGACAAACCAAGAAAGTCGTCGCTATCCACCAGAAATGGATGCCTTCGCAAGTGAAGGATTCCTACAATTCTTTTTTGAAGATAATTCTGATCACAGCTTCAATGTTTATATTTTAGATGAATCTAATCATCTCGAAATCTATCGCCACTGCGATGGTGAAAAAGATGAAAAAGTGCGGGAGATTAATCAACTTTATCAAAACGCCAAACAGGAAGGCGATAAAAATCCTTACAATATCGTTCAACATAATTTTAACTACCCTCAATTTTATCAACTACAAAATGGAAAAAATGGCATATCCATCGTGCCGTTTAAATTCCGCCAAATGAATAAGTAATATTTTCCTGTGGTTGATAGGTTACCGAAAGATATCTATACTTATTTCCTCTTTTACTAGATAAATTGTAGATATGATAACTTCGCAAACACCAATCACTGTGCTAGGTGCGGGATCTTATGGAACTGCGCTGGCAATTACCTTTTCTCGCAATGGTTCTCCCACTCACTTATGGGGGCACAATCCCGTCCATATCGCACAAATGCAGACAGAACGACAAAATTATCGTTTTTTGCCGGATGTCATCTTTCCTGAGGATCTTCATTTAGAAAGTAATCTTGCACAAGCAATGGAATATTCTCAAGATATTTTAATCGTGGTGCCAAGCCATGCTTTCGGTGAAATTCTTATAAAAATTAAACCGCACTTAAAAGCCCATCACCGATTAATTTGGGCAACAAAAGGTCTGGAGCGTAACACAGGGCGTTTACTACAAACCGTAGTTGAAGAACAACTCGGAACGCAATATCCACTAGCTGTACTTTCTGGCCCAACTTTTGCAAAAGAATTAGCGCAAGGTCTACCATCAGCTATTACGCTTGCTGCCAATAACGAGCAATTCGCGCGGGAATTTCAGTCTCGTATTCATTGTAGTAAAGGTTTCCGAGTTTATATAAATTCGGATATGACTGGCGTTCAACTTGGTGGTGCAATTAAAAATGTGATCGCAATTGGTGCGGGTATTTCAGACGGTATGGGATTTGGCGCAAATGCTCGCACAGCACTGATTACTCGAGGTATTGCAGAAATTACCCGCTTAGGTATCTCGCTCGGTGCAAATACCAATACATTTATGGGAATGTCTGGATTGGGCGATTTAGTGCTAACTTGCACCGATAATCAATCGCGCAATCGACGTTTTGGATTAATGCTAGGTAAAGGATTAGATGCCCAAATGGCTATGGAAAATATCGGGCAAGTCGTAGAAGGTTTTTATAATACAAAAGAAGCCTATTTGCTTGCACAAAGACAAGGTGTGGAAATGCCGATTACAGAACAAATTTATCAAATGCTGTTTTGTGGCAAAAACGCACAAGATGTAGCAATCAGCCTTTTGGGGCGAGCATGTAAAGGCGAATAAAATAAAAGGAGAAATTATGACATTAGATGTGTGGCAACATATTCGCCAAGAAGCCAAAGAACTTGCTGAAAACGAACCTATGCTTGCTAGTTTTTTTCACTCTACAATTTTAAAGCATCAAAATCTGGGTGGTGCGCTAAGTTATTTATTGGCTAACAAATTAGCCAATCCTATTATGCCAGCTATTTCTCTCCGTGAAATTATTGAGGAAGCCTATCAATCTAATCCTTCGATTATTGATTGCGCTGCTTGCGATATCCAAGCTGTCCGCCACCGAGATCCCGCTGTAGAATTGTGGTCCACTCCATTGCTTTATTTAAAAGGTTTCCACGCAATTCAAAGCTATCGAATTACCCATTATTTATGGAATCAAAATCGTAAATCCCTTGCCCTTTATTTACAAAACCAAATTTCAGTAGCTTTCGATGTAGATATTCACCCAGCGGCGAAAATTGGCCACGGAATCATGTTCGACCATGCAACAGGTATTGTTGTGGGTGAAACATCTGTAATCGAAAATGATGTTTCAATTTTGCAAGGGGTAACACTTGGCGGTACGGGAAAAGAATCAGGCGATCGTCATCCCAAAGTACGCGAGGGTGTTATGATTGGGGCGGGTGCAAAAATTCTCGGTAATATTGAAGTGGGTAAATACGCCAAAATTGGGGCAAACTCTGTTGTGCTTAACCCCGTTCCTGAATATGCCACAGCGGCTGGCGTGCCAGCTCGAATTGTAAGTCAAGATAAAGCAGCAAAACCTGCTTTCGATATGAACCAATATTTTATCGGCATTGATGATGGAATGAATTTAAATATATAAGGAGACACCATGATCAACAAAGATACCCAACTCTGCATGTCTTTATCAGGTCGTCCGAGTAATTTCGGTACTACCTTTCACAATTATTTGTACGACAAGCTAGGGTTAAATTTCATTTATAAAGCATTCACCACGCAAGATATTGAGCACGCCATCAAAGGCGTTCGCGCATTAGGCATCCGTGGTTGTGCTGTTTCAATGCCATTCAAAGAAACTTGTATGCCATTTTTAGATGAAATTCATCCGTCAGCACAAGCCATTGAATCCGTAAATACCATCGTGAACGATAATGGCTTTTTGCGTGCATATAACACTGATTACATTGCCATCGTAAAATTAATTGAAAAATATCATTTAAATAAAAATGCTAAAGTCATTGTTCATGGCAGTGGTGGTATGGCAAAAGCCGTTGTGGCTGCCTTTAAAAATTCAGGTTTTGAGAAATTAAAAATTTACGCACGCAACGTAAAAACAGGTCAATATCTCGCCGCACTTTATGGCTACGCATACATTAATTCTTTAGAAAACCAACAGGCAGATATTTTAGTCAATGTTACGCCAATCGGCATGAAAGGGGGCAAGGAAGAAATGGATTTAGCCTTTCCAAAAGCGTTCATTGATAATGCTAGTGTCGCGTTTGATGTAGTGGCTATGCCTGTTGAAACGCCCTTTATTCGTTATGCTCAAGCACGAGGAAAACAAACTATTTCTGGTGCAGAAGTGATTGTACTTCAGGCTGTAGAACAATTTGAACTTTATACGCATCAACGCCCAAGCGATGAATTAATCGCTGAAGCTGCGGCGTTTGCTCGAACAAAATTTTGAAATAAAGATATGGTACATTGTGTTTTTATTAAAATTTGTTGCTCTCGATCACATTTCTGAATATTGCTCGTTGCATCTTTATAACATTCATTTAACATTGAACCCTATTTAAGTGATAGCTCTAACGGAGGAACTTTATGGGTGAGATGGCATCTTTAAGAAGTCATAAAAATGGCATTATTTTTATTTTAGATATTGTGCTGTTTTTTGTGTTATTAAATGTATTACCTTTTGAACCAAAAGCTAATTCTGGTTTGGCATTATTAGCTTTTATCGCGGTGCTTTGGTTAAGTGAAGCATTACACGTTACTATTACTGCATTATTAGTTCCACTTTTGGCTGTGGCATTGGGATTAGTTAGTACCAAACAAGCTTTAGTTGGTTTTGCTGATCCGACAATATTTTTATTTTTTGGTGGCTTTTCCTTGGCGACGGCATTGCATATTCAAAAACTTGATAAATTGATTGCCAATAAGATTATGGCACTAGCACGCGGTAATTTATTTATCGCAGTTATTTATCTCTTTTTGATTACAGCCTTTCTTTCTATGTGGATGAGTAACACGGCAACCGCTGCAATGATGTTACCCCTCGCCATGGGTATTTTAAGCCAGCTTGATCGCGAAAAAGATCATAACACCTATGTGTTTGTGCTGTTAGGGATTGCTTACAGTGCATCAATTGGTGGTATGGGAACCCTTGTAGGAAGCCCACCAAATGCAATTGTAGCAAGTAATTTAAATTTAACTTTTTCTGATTGGTTATGGTATGGCTTACCAATAATGATTATTTTGTTGCCGTTGATGATTGGGATTCTTTATATTATTTTCAAACCAAAACTTCATCTCAATTTTGAACAGACCTTTGAAAATATTGAAATGAATCCTATGCGTATATTGACGTTTATTATTTTTTCAGTCATTGCTTTAACGTGGATATTTAGCGGTAAAATTAATCCGTTTATTTCAGGATTACTAGGATTACAAAAAAACATTGCAAGTTTTGATAGTATCGTAGCCTTATTGGCGGCAATTGTTATTTGTTCAACAGGCGTTGCAAGTTGGAAACAAATTCAATCAAATACCGATTGGGGCGTATTAATGCTTTTCGGTGGTGGATTAACATTAAGTGCGGTGTTGAAGGATTCTGGTGCAAGTAAAATTTTAGCGGATAGTATTGTTTTTATGATTGATGGACAACATTTCTATCTTATTGGTTTATTAGTTGCGGCGTTCATTATTTTCTTAACTGAATTTACTTCTAATACAGCGAGTGCGGCGTTACTTGTACCTATCTTTATTTCTATCGCTCAATCATTGGGTATGCCAGAAATTGGTTTAGCATTAATTATTGGTATTGGTGCATCCTGTGCCTTTATGCTACCAGTAGCGACACCACCAAATGCGATTGTATTTGGCTCTGGTCAAGTAAAACAAAGTGAAATGGTCAAAGTTGGTTTCTTACTGAATTTAGTCTGTGTTGTAGTTATTGCCACTATGGGTTATATGTTCTGGCTTAAATAATATAGAATTGTTTACTTTTAATAAATGATGATTGAAGATCATAAATTTAAACGTAAGAAGTACAATAAAGCCATTTAAATAAATGGGTTAAAGCAAATGAAGCTTTAACCCATTTTTCATAACCGTTCTATACAAATCTATTTATTGTGTTCATAAGCATAAAGCGTATTGCTCATCAACATTGCAACGGTCATTGGCCCAACGCCACCAGGGACTGGTGTAATGTAAGCCGCTTTTTCGGCTGCTTTATCAAACTCTACATCGCCTACTAATTTTCCATCTACTCGGTTAATTCCAACATCAATTACGACCGCACTTTCTTTGATCCAATCGCCAGAAATTAAATTTGGTTTACCTACCGCAACGACAAGTATATCTGCTTGGCGAACGTGATTTTCCAAATTTTTAGTGAATCTATGTGTTACTGTGACGGTTGCCCCTGCTAATAATAATTCTAAAGACATTGGGCGGCCAACAATATTGGATGCGCCTACAATTACTGCGTGCTTGCCGTGTAAATCAATACCCGTTGTTTCTAATAGTTTCATCACACCATAAGGTGTACAAGCACGTAAAGTTGGAATACGTTGGCATAACCGCCCAACATTATAAGGATGAAAGCCATCTACATCTTTTTTAGGATCGATACGTTCAATAATAGCTTCCGCATTAATTTGTTTTGGCAAGGGGAGTTGCACCAAAATACCGTCAATATTTTTATCTGCGTTAAGTTGGTCAATAATCGCTAATAATTCATTTTGCGTGGTTGTTTCAGGGAGGTCATAAGATTTAGAGAGAATACCGACTTCCTCGCAACTTTTACGTTTATTGCCCACATAAATTTGCGAAGCAGGATCAGCACCAACGAGGATTACAGCAAGTCCTGGAGCGCGTTTTCCTTGTTCAATATAATGGGTTATTTTATCTGCTAAATTAGCTTTAATTTGTTTTGAAAGTTCAGTACCAGAGATGATTTTTGCGGCCATTGAGCTATCCTTGATATTATGTGATGAAAAAGAAAGCGTTTGCTATTTTAACGAACAATGATTTTTTTACAATGAAAAAGGGGGATATTTCTTAAAGTGGAATAATTTTGAACAATTAAGTTGAAAAATCAAAAATTTCATTGACTGAAATAAAAACAAACTTATAATTGACCGCACTTATCGGCGAGTAGCGCAGCTTGGTAGCGCAACTGGTTTGGGACCAGTGGGTCGTAGGTTCAAATCCTATCTCGCCGACCACTTCTTTCGTATTTTCTTGAAATTTTTGTAAAAGAAATCCTTTGAATGCGCCCTTAGCTCAGCTGGATAGAGCAACGCCCTTCTAAGGCGTGGGTCAAAGGTTCGAATCCTTTAGGGCGTGCCATTCGTTATCTGTTTAACTAGATCCTGTTTAGTTTTTTCAAATATAAGCACTTTCAGTCTGTTAGATTTTATGCTCATAATCTGCATCATTTGAGTGAAGAAGCTTAAATACACTCTTAATGATGCAGATAAAAACAATATTTTGGCTATTTAAGTATTTTCCAAGCTCTGAAGCCATAAATGGCAATTACTACAAAACAGATTAATGGTAGGATAAAGGAGAAATTTACTGCTGGAAGTCCCATAACTTCGCCTTGGTCAATAATCATTCCTTGTAGTGGTGGCATTAATGCACCGCCTACAATAGCCATTACTAAACCTGCAGCTCCTAATGTCGATTCCTCTTTTAAGCCATAGAGGGCAATACCATAAATGGTAGGGAACATTAAAGACATAAAACCTGAGGTTAAAATTAGGCAGTATAGACCCCATACACCGTCAATAAAGATAACTCCGAGAATACTTAAAAAACCACCAATAGCAAAGAGCATCAGCATAAATTCTGCTTTTAAATATTTCATTAATGCCGTGCTAATAAAGCGACTGCTAATAAAAATAGCCATAGCAATGATGTTAAAGTTTTGCCCTTCAGCTTTAGTAAAACCTAAACGTTCAGCGTATTGTACGATAAATGTCCAACACATGATTTGAACACCTACGTAAAAGGCTTGTGCGATCACGCCTTCACGATATTTGGCTTTTTGAGCCAGTCGACTTACTGCTGTTTTAAAGCTGATTTGTCCGGACTCTTCTATTTTTACGGCTGGCATTTTTTTCAATCCAATGATAATAAACACTGCAACCACGACAAATCCGAGTGCTATGTAAGGATCGCGAATTTCAGCTAAATCATGGGTGCGAATACTCATTTTTTCTGCTTCAGACAGGGTGTGGAAAATCAAATTACCTGCAGCATCACGTTTGTCAGATTCAAGATTAGTTAGGACTAACTGGGAAGCAACAAACATACCTGTAATTGAACCAAGTGGATTAAATGATTGTGCGAAATTTAAACGTCGAGTAGCTGTTTGAGGATCTCCCATTGCGAGAATATAAGGATTGGCAGTGGTTTCCAAAAAAGCGAGCCCAAAGGTTAAAATATAAAGGGAGACTAAAAAGAAATTAAATATTTCATATTGCGCAGCTGGCCAAAATAAAAATGCACCTATTGCATAAAGAGCAAGCCCCAGAAGAATCCCCGCTTTGTAGCTATAGCGACTGGCAAATAATGCCGCAGGAATAGCCATTGTGCCGTATCCTCCATAAAAAGCTAATTGTACCAATGCCGCTTCTGAGGCTGGAATTTCCATTACTGTTTGAAATACCGCAACCATCGGATTGGTAATGTCGTTGGCAAATCCCCAAAGAGCAAATAAGCTAGTAATAAGCACAAAGGGGACGATGAATTTCTTTTCTAAAACTTTGGCGTTCATAATGTTTTCCTCATGTAAGTGATGGGGTATAACAAGATTTAGGATTCTTCAATACGTAATCCATAGGTGTGGAATTTACCTAACACTACCTGCATTTGCTCTTTGCTGAGCAGTGGAATTTCTAAGCCTGTAGAGAGTAATTTCAAATACCAAGACGCTAATACTTCTACTTCTTGTGCGAGCCATAAGGCTTTATCTAGGTTTTCTCCGCAAGTGATTAAACCATGGTGTGCTAGTAAAATGGCTTTGCTTTCTTTGATTCCCGTTGCGACATAACTAGCTAATTCGTGACTACCAAATGTTGCATAAGGTACACAAGGAATATGATCTGTGCCGCTTACGGCTACCATGTAATGAATTGCAGGAATAGGTTTTTCGAGAATGGATAAGCCTGCACAGTGAATGGAATGATTGTGGACAACGGCATTTGCTTCAGGGCGAGTATGATAAACACTCAAGTGAAATTGCCATTCGCTTGATGGTAATTTATTTTCTTCGTGTTTGCCATTTCCATCAACATAAACAATATTTTCTGTCTTCATTAAGTGATATGGCATACCTGTCGGGGTAATCAGCATTCCATCTTTATAACGAACACTAACGTTTCCCGCTGTGCCTTGATTTAAACCTAATTTTGTCATTTCAAGACAAGTATCAATGATTTTTTGTGATAATTCTGCTCTGTTCATTTTGTAGTACCTCTATTGTTTATAAAATGGGAGTAACCCCTTTTTTAATGATAATGTTGCCATATTTTGCGATCTCACCACTGACAACAACAGCATAAGCCTGTTTGGCACGTGTATAAAAATCGAAGCGTTCTAGACAGGTTAAATTTGGTGTGAAACCGACCGCACTTTCAATCGCATTTAAGTAACGAGTTTCAACATTCGGATCTAAAGAATCTCCCTCAACTGCTTTCATCATCAACAGAGGGGCATCAACATAAGCGTCAAATTCGAATAAGGGAGTTATTGCTTCAAGCAAAATATCTATAGATATACCATCTGCACGTATTACATTTTTATGTAGTGAATGTGCGGGAAAATGGGCGTCAGCTAGAACTATCTCATCGCCATGCCCCATTTCGGCGAGGGTTTTTAGTAATTCAGGAGAAAGAGCTGGGTGAATACCTTTTAGCATTTTGTTGTTCCTTCTAGTTTGGGTAAATTCGTTTTCTTGTTGGTTGCATCGCTTGCTGTGCCGCGTTTACATTTTCGTAAATGCCTACGCCTGCAAAGGTAAACATTGCGGCACCAAGTACAGTACTTTCAGAAATGTCCACAACATCAATCGGTAAATTTAAGGTGTTTGCACGGATTTGATTCCACAATACATTTTTTGAACCACCCCCAACACAAATTAAGCTTTTAGCTTGGAACTGACTAACTTGATGTAGCACGGATAAACCTTTTTTGAGTTTATTTGCCATATGTTGTAATGCGCTGACATAAATTTCTCCACGAGTAGCAAACATGGAAAGTCCACTGATATTACCTTGTCCTAGTTGGCTAAAAATACCTTCAAAATTGACCGCTCTTTTTCCCGCATTAAAAGCTTTTTCTCCCTCTTTGATCATTGTGGTGTAATAGTGATCGCTACCATAAACATCGGAAAATAATAATTTACCTAACCATTCTATGACGCCAGAACCCACCCATTGTACCGCTGGATTAAAGCAATTGGATTGTGCATCAAATTCAGTGGTTAAGCCTTGAGAAACAAACTCAAATCTAGGTTCTGCGTGCTGGGTTCTAGCCATTAAGATTTCCCAGGTGCCAGAACTTAACACAGGCTGATTCAGCCCTGCACCAGACCCAAACACAGCAAATTGAGTATCATGTCCACAAGAAATGACAGGTACGGGATTTAATCCCCATTTCTGGGCTAACGGTGTACGTAATTTTCCAACTTTTTCACCTGCATAACGCATAGGAGGGAAATGGTTATTACTTAAACCCAGCGATGCTAAAATCGATGGATCCCAATTACCGCTAGTAAGGTTTGTCATCATTGATGTTCCCGCCATTGTGTGATCTGTAGTGAATTGACCAGTTAAGCGTTGAGTGAGCATTGACGAAATAAAAACGAATTTAGCCATTTTTCGGAAAACATCTGGCTTGTGTGTTTTTAACCAATGTAATTTAAATAAAGTATTAAAACTGTATTGACCAATGCCGTTACGTTGATAAAGGGATTTGATATCTAATTGATTAGATAGATTTTCCATTACTGGTATGGTTCGTGGACACTTCCATGAAATAATCGGATAAAGCTGTTGATCATTTTCATCAAAAGGTGCACCATCCACGCCGAATGTGGTAACAGATATTCCTACAATATCTTTTAAATCAATACCTTGTTGCATTAATTGATTGAAGGTTTGAGTTGCACAAGAGGTTAATTTTTGCCAGATTTCTTCAATATCCCAAATATGATAATCAGATGATTCGATTCCTTGTTTTGTATTATTAGCAAGGTGATGAGAGGCAAGAATTTGTCCTTTTTCATTTATCGCAATGGTGCGTAAATTTGTTGCGCCACAGTCAAAAATCAATGCGATAGCCATAAAAACTCTCCTCAGCGCAGTCAAAAATCATTATGTTTTTGACCGCACTTTTTTATAAAAACAAATTAGGGGTTATTTATAAAGCGGACCAAAGTTTTGGCAAGCTCGATAATCTTGCCCTTCCTTGTCTTGACCAAATCCATTCCAAGCACTAGGGCGGAAAATATTTTTCTCTGATACATTATGCATACAGACTGGAATACGTAACATCGAAGCAAGAGTGATTAGATCAGCCCCCATATGTCCGTGAGTAGCTACACAGTGGTTTGCTCCCCAATTTGCCATGACTGAATACACATCAGTAAATGCACCTTTTCCAGTTAAACGAGGAACAAACCATGTTGTTGGCCAAGTTTCATTAGTACGTTGATTTAATTTATTATGTACATCTTGAGGTAAGTCGATTGACCAGCCTTCCGCAATTTGTAAAACGGGACCTAAACCTTTAATAAGATTAATACGGTGCATTGTAAACGGTATGCCACCTTTGGTTAGGAATTGAGAAGATAAACCGCCCCCTCGAAAATATTCGTGAACAGCAGGGCACCAACGTGTATTTTCTAAGCAGCGTTTTGCTTCTTCTTCGGTAACATCCCATGCTGGTTTTAAAGTTGGATTGCCTTGAGCATCTTGATGTTCTCCCGTTCCATCAAGTGCAGCTGAACCTGAATTGATTAAATGAATGAATCCACTTTCAGGTCGCCATCCAGTAACACGCTCAACCGAATCTTGACTCCAATAAGTACGCACATCTGCGAAAATTTGAGCTTTGCCAGTTAATTGATGCCCAAATAACATTCCTATTGCATTTAAACTATCATTTTCCGTGGCAAGAATATAAGGTGGACGCACGCCATTCCAGTCATAAGTTGAATTGAGCATTGCCTCCATAAAATCGCCGTTTGGCAAATGATCAGTCCAATGACGCTGCCCTTGAAAACCTGCTGCAATGGCATTATGACCTAAGGCTTCTTCTGCATAATTTAATGTTGCTAATTTTGGATTTCCTACCATCAAATCACGAGTGATAATGGTCATTTTCACAACATTTTCCCAAAGTTCTGCACGCTCTTCCGCATTGCGTTGATTCTCTAGGCTATTTACATCAACCCCTTCTTTGCAATATTGTTTAACCCAACTCAAGGCTAAATCAACTTCTTCTTGATCATAAATTTTGCGGTCTAAACGGCGTTTAATTTCCATCATATCCACATATTCATTACGCATACCTAAATATTCTTGGAAGAAAGCTTGATTTACAATAGAACCTGCAATTCCCATGGAAACTGACCCAATAGATAAATAGGATTTTCCTCGAATACTTGCAACAGCAAGCCCAGCACGAGCAAAACGCAATAATTTTTCTTTTACATCTTCAGGAATGTTTGTGTCATCGGCTTCTTGAACTTCTGTGCCGTAAATGGAAAAGGCTGGTAGTCCTAATTGAGAATGACCAGCAAGGGCGGCAGCCAAGTAAACCGCACCTGGGCGTTCCGTACCGTTAAATCCCCAAATTGCTTTAGGCATGTGAGGATCCATATCAATGGTTTCTGAGCCATAACACCAACAAGGGGTAACGGTAATGGTTAATCCAACGTTTTCGCGTTTAAATTTATCCGCACAGGCGGCTGCTTCGGTTACACCGCCGATAGTGCTATCTGCAACTACACATTCAACGAAAGTACCATCTGTATGACGAATATGTGTTTGTAATAATTGAGCAACAGATTGAGCCATACGTATTGTTTGGGTTTCAAGAGATTCTCGAACCCCCATTCGACGACCATCAATAGTTGGACGAATACCGATTTTTATACGATTTGATTGAGTAGCAAGAGCCATAGTTACACTCCTTTGTTTGTGCTTAAGTAAGAATGATGAAATCACTGCAGAACAAATGGTGTTTTCATTGAATTAGAGTGTGAAAGAAAAATGATAAGGAAAACAGTAAGAAATGAAATTTTGTTGCAAAACTGCGAAGCAGATCACAAAAATTGACTATATTTAAGGAAATGTATATGACCGATTCTTTCAATTTTTAGTAATTTTCGGTCAAAATGGTCATCTATTTTTATAAAACGGTCATTATATCGTGTTGCTCACAATATTTTTGTAAGTTATCGGGAAGTGACCGATCAGAAAAAATGGTATTAATTTTGCTTAAATCGGCAAGTTGAATCAAACTTGTTTTTTCAAATTTAGAAGAATCAATTAACAAATAAGCACGTTCTGAAGCTTCCATCATTTTTCGTTTTAAAGAGGCATTCAGCTCGTTTGATTCCCAGATATTACCGTTTTTATCAATTCCTGAACAAGAAAACACTGAAAAATTAATATGTAATCGTTGTAATAAGTACTCAGATAAGGGACCGTAAAATGCTTCATATTTTGCTGAATAAACTCCGCCAGTAACAATAGTTTTAACATTGGATTTATTAACTAGGGCATTAATGTTAAACATTGAATTGGTTACTACTGTACAAGGAATATCGGGCATTAAATAAGCAAAATACCAACTTGTTGAGCTTGCATCTAAACCTATAACGGCATTTTCATATAGCAAATCCAAGGCTTTTTGGGCAATATGTCGTTTAGCTGTTGCATTAATATGTTTTCGAGTTTGGAAAAATGAACCTAAATCTTTGGTTTTATTACTCACTGCTCCTCCGTGGGTTCGGTGCAATAAGCCTTTGTTCGCTAATTTGTTCAAATCGCGACGAATGGTTTCCACCGAAATATCACAATGCTGTGCAAGTTCTATTACGCTGGCTTTTCCTTGTTGATTTACCCATTGTAAAATTAATTCATCACGATAATTCATCTCTTTTCCCTATACGGTGGATTTAGTCGAGATTCTAGTTTACGCTTGAGTATATTGAAAATCCAAGGATAAATTATATTGGGGGTGACGTATATCTTCCTAAAAGTGCGGTCAATTTTTTGTGAGTTTCTTTTCAAGAGTATGCAAGCTACAATACGCTCCCAAGTTTTATCAATGTAAATCAGAAAGAGAATAATTATGCCCTTTGCTATTGGTCAGCGTTGGTTAAGTGAAAGTGAAAACGCTTTAGGATTAGGTGTTATTACCGCATTAGATCAACGAACTGTTACTATTTATTTCCCCGCAGCAGATGAAACGAGGATATATGCTATAGCGCAAGCGCCTTTAAGCCGAATTGTATTTAGTAAAGGTGAAACTTTATCCCATCAAGCTGGCTGGCAAGGCGAGATTTTAGACGTTCAAAATATGAACGGTTTGTTGTTTTATTTAGTTAAAAATCCACAAGATGAAGATGTTATTGTGCAAGAACGTGATATTTCGCCGATTATTTCTTTTAGCCAAGCAAAAGATCGCCTCTTTTCAGCGCAAATTGATCGCAGTACTCATTTTGCATTGCGTTATCGCACGCTTTGTCATCAGCAAGCACAATTTAAATCGCCATTGCGTGGTTTACGCGGAACGCGTGCAAGTTTAATTCCCCATCAGCTTCATATTGCAGCTGAAGTCGGTAATCGAGTTAATCCTCGCGTGTTATTGGCGGATGAGGTTGGTTTAGGGAAAACCATTGAAGCAGGAATGATTTTGCAGAATCAACTTTTTGCTGAGAAAGTGCAACGTGTTCTTATTATCGTGCCAGAAACCTTGCAACATCAATGGCTGGTGGAAATGCTTCGTCGTTTTAATTTGCATTTTGCACTTTTTGATGAAGAACGTTGCAACGATTTTGATCTTGATGCCGTTAATCCGTTTACAACTGAAAGCTTAATTATTTGTTCGCTGAATTGGTTAGAAACGCATCCAAACCGAGTAGAGCAGGCACTTGATGCTCAATTTGATTGCTTAATTGTGGACGAAGCACATCATCTGGTGTGGTCTGAAACCTCGCCAAGCGCAGCTTATTTATTCGTTGAACAGCTTGCTCGTATCATTCCATCCGTCTTGTTACTCACTGCAACTCCAGAACAACTTGGGCAAGAAAGTCATTTTGCTCGTTTGCGCTTACTGGATCCAGAACGTTTCTTTGATTATCAAACCTTTGTGAAAGAGCAGGAACACTATCAACCTGTGGTTAATGCCGTTGAATCTTTGTTGGCAAATAAGGCATTAAGTGCGGTCGAAAAAAATCATATTTCTGATTTATTGCTTGAACAAGATGTCGAGCCACTTTTTAAAGCAATTGCATCAAATAATGATGAAGAACAACAGCGTGCCCGTCAGGAATTGATTCAAGCCTTAATTGATCGTCACGGCACGGGGCGAATGTTATTCCGCAATACACGTCAAGGCGTGAAAGGTTTTCCGCACCGTGTTTATCATCAAATTACTCTCTCTGAAGAGAATGATAAAATTGATTGGCTGATTGATTTCCTCAAACTACATCGCGATGAAAAAATCTTTGTGATTTGCCAGACGGCGGCAACTGCGATTCAGTTAGAACAAATTTTACGTGAACGTGAGGCGATTCGCGCCGCAGTGTTTCACGAAAAAATGTCGATTATCGAACGGGATAGAGCCGCGGCTTATTTTGCGGATTTAGAAAACGGCGCGCAGGTTTTACTGAGCTCGAGTATTGGCTCGGAAGGGCGTAACTTCCAATTCGCAGCAAATTTAGTGTTATTTGATTTACCGACAAATCCTGATTTATTGGAACAATGTATTGGCCGATTAGATCGTATTGGACAAAAACGTGATGTGCAAATTTATATGCCTTGTGCGAAAGATTCACCTCAAAGTCGTTTAGCACGTTGGTACAATGAGGGATTGAATGCTTTTGAACAAACTTGTCCAATGGGAATGGCATTATTTTCTCAGTTTGCCGATGAGTTGGAAAAAGTGCGGTCAAATTCTACCGCACTTTCAGAGAATGAATTTTCTGGATTATTAAAACAAACTAAAACCGCACGGGAAAAACTCAAGATTGAGTTAGAAAAAGGTCGCGATCGTTTATTAGAGCTAAATTCTCATGGCGGTGAGCAAGCACAAGCGTTAGCGGATCAAATCGCTGATGAAGATAATTCGCCAGAGCTTGTGAATTTTGCTTTAAAATTATTTGATATTATTGGCGTAGAGCAAGAAGATCTTGGGGCTAATAGTATTGTAATTAGTCCAACTGGGACAATGCTTGTGCCCGATTTTCCAGGTTTAAAAGAAGAAGGTGTGACGGTTACCTTTGATCGAGAACTTGCCCTTGCCCGCGAAGAAATGGAATTCTTGACTTGGGATCATCCTATGATTCGTCAAGGTATTGATCTTGTTGCTTCGGGGGATATTGGCAAAGCCGCAATGGCATTGCTTGTGAATAAACAACTGCCCGCTGGAACCTTATTAATTGAATTGATTTACGTGGTGGAAAGCCAATCGCCAAAAGGGTTACAGCTCAATCGTTTCTTGCCACCAACGCCTATTCGTCTGCTGCTTGATAACAAAGGAAATAACATGGGTGAGCAGGTTGCCTTTGAAACATTGCATAGCAAATTGAAACCACTTGGTAAAAATATTGCTAATCAAATGGTAAAAATGGCACGGAGCAACATTGAATCCTTGATCACGCGAGGTGATCAACTGGTAAAATCCTTGGCAGAACCGATTATTGC
This sequence comes from Haemophilus sp. HMSC071C11, assembly GCF_001837655.1. Classification (NCBI taxonomy): domain Bacteria; kingdom Pseudomonadati; phylum Pseudomonadota; class Gammaproteobacteria; order Pasteurellales; family Pasteurellaceae; genus Haemophilus; species Haemophilus sp. HMSC071C11. Next base: position 21,660 of record NZ_KV833443.1, read on the forward strand.
TGAAGCTAAAAATCAAGCAGAACAACAATTAAGCGCAGAAATTAACCGTTTGCAGGCTTTGCGAGCAGTGAATAAAAATATTCGCCAAAGCGAAATTGATATTTTGGAACAACAACGAACACAATCACTGGACGAGCTTTCTAAAGCAAATTGGCGTTTGGATTGCTTGCGTGTCATTGTGACGAACAAGGAATAAAAATGGCATTGATTGAATACAATCCGCCCCTTGAACCTTATTTGGATATTATTTATCAAGATAATCATTTGTGCGTGGTGAACAAACCTAGCGGTTTGCTTTCTGTGCCGGGTAATCAACCACAATATTACGATAGCGTAATGAGTCGAGTAAAAGAAAAATTCGGTTTTTGTGAGCCTGCGCATCGTTTGGATATGGCAACGAGCGGTATTATTGTGTTTGCTTTAAGTAAGGCGGCGGATCGTGAATTAAAACGTCAATTTCGCGAACGTGAACCGAAAAAACACTATCAAGCGATTGTTTGGGGGCATTTGGAGAACGATTATGGCGAGGTAAATTTGCCAATGATTTGTGATTGGGAAAATCGACCTCGCCAACGTTTGGATTTCGTTTTAGGAAAAAGAGCGGTCACAAAATTTGAAGTTTTAGCACGTTTGCCGAATAACAGTACTCGCGTGAAACTGACGCCCGTGACAGGCAGATCTCATCAATTACGCTTGCACATGTTAGCATTGGGGCATCCAATTCTAGGTGATAAATTTTATTCTCATCCACAGGCTAAAGTTATGTCGCCAAGATTATGCTTGCACGCAGAAGAATTGACGATTACCCACCCCATTACAGGGGAAACAATGACTTTTAATGCGAAGTCCGATTTTTAAATTTACGCATAAGCACGAGATCACGAATGAAAAACTTTTTAGCTCAACAAGGAAAAATCACGCTAATTCTCACCGCACTTTGTGTGCTTATTTATCTTGCTCAACAGCTGGGTTTTGAAGACGATATTATGTATTTGATGCATTACCCCGCTTACGAAGAGCAAGATAGTGAAGTGTGGCGTTATATTTCACATACATTGGTACATTTATCTAATTTGCATATTTTGTTTAATCTGTCTTGGTTTCTTATTTTCGGTGGAATGATTGAACGCACTTTTGGTTCGGTCAAATTATTGATGTTGTATGTTGTAGCATCTGCCATAACAGGATATGTGCAAAATTATGTGTCTGGCCCCGCTTTCTTTGGGCTTTCTGGTGTTGTATATGCGGTTCTAGGTTATGTATTTATACGTGATAAATTGAATCATCATTTATTTGATCTGCCAGAAGGTTTTTTCACAATGTTATTGGTGGGGATCGCATTAGGTTTTATTAGCCCCTTATTTGGTGTTGAAATGGGAAATGCTGCACATATTTCAGGCTTGATTGTCGGCTTGATTTGGGGATTTATTGATAGCAAATTGCGCAAAAATTCGCTAGAGTAAGTCCGTTTAATTTGGATAAAGGATTCGCTATGAAACAATCGTTACGCCATCAAAAAATTATTAAACTGGTGGAACAATCTGGCTATTTAAGCACGGAAGAATTGGTTGCTGCCTTAGATGTTAGCCCTCAAACGATTCGTCGTGATTTGAATATTTTGGCGGAGTTAGATTTAATTCGCCGCCATCACGGTGGTGCGGCATCGCCATCTTCTGCAGAAAATTCTGATTACGTGGATCGTAAACAATTCTTTTCATTACAAAAAAATAATATTGCACAGGAAGTTGCAAAGTTGATTCCTAACGGTGCATCGTTGTTTATTGATATTGGTACGACGCCAGAGGCTGTTGCCAATGCGTTGCTTGGCCACGAAAAACTCAGAATTGTGACGAACAATCTGAATGCCGCTCATCTTTTACGCCAAAATGAAAGTTTTGATATTGTTATGGCGGGCGGATCATTACGAATGGATGGTGGAATTATCGGCGAAGCTACGGTAAATTTTATTTCTCAATTTCGCCTAGATTTCGGTATTTTAGGGATTAGTGCGATTGATGCAGATGGTTCATTATTGGATTATGATTACCATGAAGTACAAGTAAAACGAGCGATTATTGAAAGTTCACGTCAGACCTTATTAGTGGCCGATCACTCTAAATTTACTCGCCAAGCGATTGTTCGCTTGGGCGAATTAAGTGATGTGGAATATTTGTTTACAGGTGATGTTCCTGAGGGCATTGTCAATTATTTGAAAGAGCAGAAAACGAAATTGGTTTTATGTAATGGTAAAGTGCGGTAAAAATATCTTTGATTTTCTTATTAATTTGTCGATAAAAGAAGCTATTACTCTTAATTTTTGATTTAATTGAAATTTATCTAAAAGTAATCTAAATATTCTCTCGCTGAATTATTGTCTTTTCTATAATTAAACATTTCCAAGCGTAAAAGTATCTTGCTTTTTTAATCAATTAAAGAAATTTCATATTTCTGTATTATCTAATTATTTTTAGCTACCAATATTCTTTAAAACATTCCGAGCTTAGATAAGAAAATCCCTTGCTGGGCAAGGGATTTAGTAATGGGTTAAAGTGCGGTAGAAATTACCAACCTTTTACAACGCCATCTTTAAAGTGTTTTTGAGCTTCTTGGTAAACTTCTTCTGTTTGGTAAGATTTTACGAAATCTTGAACAGCTTTGCTGTCTTTGTTATCGGTACGAGAAACGATAATGTTCACATATGGCGAATCTTTATCTTCTACAAATACACCGTCATCTTGAGCATTTAAGCCTACTTGACCCGCATAAGTATTGTTTACTACAGCTAAATCAACGTCGTCTAATGCGCGTGCCGCAACAGAAGTATCTACTTCAGTGATGTTTAATTTTTTCGGATTTTCAACAATATCTAATACAGTTGAAAGAAGGTTATTTGCATCTTTTAATTTGATTAAACCTTGTTTTTCAAGAAGAATTAATGCACGACCACGGTTTGTTGGATCGTTAGGAACAACAACTTTAGCACCGTCTTGTAATTCATTCACATTTTTGATTTTTTTAGAATAACCCGCTAATGGATAGACGAAAGTATTACCCACGATAACTAAGTTATTTAAATTTTTCGCTTTTGCATCTTCATCTAAATAAGGTTTATGTTGCATTGCGTTTGCATCTAAATCACCTTTAGATACAGCTTCATTTGGTAATGCGTAGTCATTGAATTCAACGAATTGAACGTCTAAACCGTATTTTTCTTTAGCGACTTTTGCTGCAATTTCTGCAACTTGATGCTCAGGACCAGACATTACACCAACTTTGATTTTAAGCGGTGCTGCTGCAGCTTCAGGTTTTTTGTCTTCTTTACAGCCTGTTAAAACGAGAGCTGATGCGATTGCAGTGATTGCAAAAAGTTGTTTTAATTTCATAGGATTTCCTTCCTGTTTAAGTTAAGAGTTGCATTTAATTAACGATGATCCACTTTTCTAGCCAGTGTATCGCCGAGTTTTTGGCTAATCATAACGAATAGCACAATAATAATGGTTGCCACCCAAGTGACATAAGGCATATTGCGATATACGCCGTAGTTGATAGCGAGGCTACCTAAACCACCGCCGCCTTGCGTCCCCGCCATTGCTGAGTAACCAACTAAAGTGACTAGCGTGAGCGTGATGCCATTAATTAGCGTAGGTAGAGCTTCTGACAAATAGAATTTACGAACAATTTGCCATTTAGTAGCCCCCATTGCTTGAGCTGCTTCGGTTAAACCATTTGGAATTTCCATTAGTGCATTAGCAGTTAAGCGAGCCACGAATGGCATTGCACAAATACTCAATGGAATAATTGCTGCTGTTGTACCTAATACGGTTCCCACGATGAAACGAGTTACAGGTAATAAGATTAGGAGCAAAATAATAAATGGAATGGAACGCCCAATATTAATAATCGTGTTTAACATAAAATGAGTGCGGTTGTTTTGTAAAATCTCATTTTTTCCAGTTAAGAAAGTCCATACACCCACAGGCACGCCGACTACTACGGCAAGTAAAGTAGATGCAAAGCTGATATAAACAGTTTCATAAGTTGCTGTTGCGACAACACCCCACATTTGAGGTGTTAATTGCTGGCTGAATGTTGCCAAGAAATCATTGAACATAACCAAGCACCTCCACGCGCACGTTGTTTTCCATTAAATAAACTTTGGTTTGCGTAATGGCATCTTCATCGCCTTCTACTTCAGCAATGGTATAACCAAATTTCACGCCTCCAGCATAATCAATTTGTGAGGTTAAGATACTGAGCTCCACGCCAAATTTTTTTGATGCTTGAGAAAGTAACGGTGCATCGACTGAGCGACCCGTAAACTCAAATTTGATGATTGGATACGCTTTGCTGTGTTTCGGTGTATCAGTAAGATTTTCCAAATATTCATCAGGTAGACTGATGTGGAAGGTCGAACGAATAAACTCTTGTGCTAATTCTGTTTTAGGGTTTGCAAAAATTTCACCGACAGTACCTTGTTCAACTAGGCGACCTTGATCAATGACAGCAACTTGATCACAAATCTGTTTAACAACTTCCATTTCATGGGTAATCAACAAAATTGTAATACCTAAAGTGCGGTTAATTTCTTTTAATAATTGCAGAATAGATTGCGTCGTTGCAGGATCTAATGCGCTCGTTGCTTCATCACATAATAAGACTTTAGGATCGCTCGCTAAGGCACGTGCAATGGCTACGCGTTGTTTTTGCCCGCCAGAAAGATTGCTTGGGTAAGCATCACGTTTTTCACTTAAACCAACAAGATCTAAAAGTGCGGTAATTTTTTCTTGGATTTTTGCTTTTGACTCACTTTCCAATTCTAAGGGTAATGCCACGTTTTCAAATACGGTGCGAGAACTTAGTAAATTGAAATGCTGAAAAATCATTCCAATTTGACGACGAGCAAGTACTAATTCGCGATCAGAAAGTTTTGTTAATTCTACGCCATCAACAATAACGGAACCGCTTGTCGGTTTTTCTAATAAGTTCACACAGCGAATTAATGTACTTTTTCCTGCACCAGATGCACCAATTACGCCACAGATTTGACCTTTTTCGATATTCAACGAAACATTATCAAGCGCAGTCAATTTTTTGTTCGGTAGCTCAAAAATTTTCGTAATATTATTTAGCTTAATCATATAAGCCCTTTTTATTTATTGTTTTTAAATCTGTTTTGGTATTCTAGATGTCTAGATTGCTATGTCAATATGTCAGATTATCTTTTTTAGACAGATTAGTTATGACTTATATTTGCTAATTGCTTGGATTAAATAGATAATTTTCGTCAATTTGACATGTATAAAAGGCAAGAGAATGAATAAGGCTATTTTTTTAGATCGCGATGGCACGTTAAATATTGATTATGGTTATGTACACGAAATTGATAACTTTAAATTTATTGATGGTGCGATTGATGCATTGCGAGAATTAAAGAAAATGGGATATATGTTGGTATTAGTGACCAACCAGTCGGGCATTGCACGTGGTTATTTTTCTGAGGATCAGTTTTTACAATTAACAGAATGGATGGATTGGTCGTTAGCTGAACAAGATGTGGATTTGGATGGCATTTACTATTGTCCACATCATTCTGAGGGAAAGGGCGAATATAAAGAAGATTGTGATTGTCGGAAGCCTAAATCGGGAATGTTATTGCAAGCGATCAAAGAATTAAAGATCGATCCTACGCAATCTATTATGGTTGGAGATAAAGTTGAAGACCTAAAAGCGGGGATTGGTGCGAAGGTAAAAATGAACGTATTAGTTCGTACTGGTAAACCAGTAACAGGGGAAGGAGAAGGAATAGCGGATTATGTGTTAGATTCTATCGTAGATCTTCCGAGAATTTTAAAACGCTTAAAAAAATAGCCAAAAAGATCTATATTTTGCTCTAATCGCTTGTACTTTAATCAAAAGATCATTTTTTTAAATATTTTTACA